>NZ_JBHSQK010000096.1:86769-87899 GCF_042658055.1 Pseudonocardia lutea | reverse complement strand
GGCGGCCGCCGACGCCGGCCGGGACGCGACCATCCCGATGCTCGCCCGCAAGGGCCGGGCGAGCTACCTGGGCGAGCGGAGCGTGGGGCACCAGGACCCGGGGGCGACCTCGGCGGCCCTGCTCGTCGCCGCCGCGGCCGCGACCCTGGGATGAGCGGGTGACGCAGGGCTCCGACCCGGGCGCCGCCACCGGTGCCCGCGGTGCGGCTGGTGGTGCCGTGACCGGTGGTGCGGCGGGTGCCGCGCCGCCGGTCGGGCTGGTCGCGGTGTCGCACAGCCGCGGGCTCGGCGAGGCGGCCGCGGCCCTGGCCCGCGAGATGCTGCACGGGCCCGCGGGGGACGCGGTGCGGATCGAGGTCGCGGCGGGCCTCGACGAGACGACCTTCGGCACGGACGCCACCGCGGCCGCCTCGGCGATCGCGGCGTGCGACGCCGGTGCCGGGGTCGTCGTGCTGATGGACCTCGGCAGTGCCGTGCTCTCCGCGGAGCTCGCGCTGGAGCTGCTCGACGACCCGTCGGCCCGGGACCGGGTCCTGCTCTGCCCGGCTCCGCTGGTGGAGGGGCTGGTGGCCGCGGCCGTCGCCGCCGCCGGAGGCGCGGACCGGGCCGGGGTCGCGGCCGAGGCGGCCGCGGGCGCCGGGGCGAAGGTCGCGCAGCTGGGGCCGGTCGGCTCCCCGGCGGAGGGGCCGGGCGAGCCGGACGACGCGCAGGTCGGGCCGGATGCGGACCGCACGCCGATTGAGCCGGGCGCGACCGCCGCCGGGGTCGGCGAGGGCGGGGTGGAGGTCACCGGCACCTTCGTGGTGACTCCCCCGCACGGCCTGCACGCCCGCCCGGCGGCGCTGCTGGTCCAGGCCCTGCGCGGGCTCGACGCCCAGGTGGAGCTCCGCGATCCGGGCACCGGACGCGGCCCCGTCCCCGCCGCGAGCCTCACCGGCGTGGCCTCGCTCGGCGCCGGCGCGGGGGCCACGGTCGAGGTGCGGGCCCGCGGGCCGGAGGCGCGGGAGGCCGTCGACGCTCTGCTCGCCCTCGCCGCCGAGGGCTTCGGCGAGGGGCCACCCGCCCCGCCGGCCCCACCCGTCCCGCCGGCTCCGCCCGTCCCGCCGGCTCCGCCCGGCCCGGCAGCTCGG
>NZ_JBHSQK010000096.1:0-86737 GCF_042658055.1 Pseudonocardia lutea | reverse complement strand
GCCCCGACGCCGCCGCCGGGGCCCGCCGGCGTCGGGCAGGAAGGCGGCCCGCTCCCCGCCTCACCCGGCATCGCGATCGGGCCGGCGCGGCTGCACCGGGCCGTCGCGCTGCGGGTCCCCGACGAGCAGGCGGAGGACCCCGACGCCGAGCGGGAGCGCCTGGACCGCGCCCTGGACGAGGCGCGCCGCGCGATCACCACGGTCCGCGACGCCACGCCCGCCTCGGAGGCGGCGATCTTCGACGCCCACCTGATGATGCTCGACGACCCGGCCCTGGTGGACGCGGCGCGCGCCGGGATCGCGGCCGGCTCCGCGGCCCCCGTGGCCTGGGCGGCCGCCGTCGACGACGCCGAGCGGACGCTGGCGGAGCTGCCCGGCGAGTACCTCCGGGCCCGCGCCGCCGACGTCCGCGCGGTCGGCGACGAGGTCCTGCGCGCCCTGCTGACCGGCCCCTCCCGAAGTTCCGGGGAGGAGCCACCCACCACCTCGTCCGGCCCCCCGCCCGGCACCGCATCCGGCACCTCGCCCGGCCCGGTCCCCGACATCCCCGGACCGACCCCCGACGACCCCGGCGCACCCGCCGTCCTCGTGGCCGCGGACCTGACGCCGGCCGAGGCGGCGGTGCTCGACCCGGAGGCGGTGGTCGGGGTCGTCCTGGCCGGCGGCAGCGCCACCGGGCACGCGGCGATCCTGCTGCGCGCCCGGGGCGTCCCGGCCGTCGTCGGTGCGGGTCCCGCCGTCCTGGACGTGGCCCCCGGCACCCCGCTCGCGCTCGACGGCACGGCCGGTCGCCTGGTCGTCGACCCGTCCGCCGAGGTCCGGGCGCTCTTCGGGGCCCGGCTCGCCCGCCGCACCGAGCAGGAGGCCGCCGCGCGGGCCCGCGCGCACGAGCCCGCCCGCACCCGCGACGACGTGCGGATCCTGGTCGGGGTGAACGTCGGCGCCGAGGCCGCGGGAGCCGCCGGCACCGGTGCGGACCTCGCCGGCCTGGTCCGCACCGAGTTCCTCTTCCTCGACCGCGCCGAACCGCCGGGCGTCGACGAGCAGGAGGCCGCGTACCGGGCCGTCGCCGAGGCGTTGGGCGGGCGCCGGATCGTCCTGCGCACCCTCGACGTCGGCGGCGACAAGCCGCTGCCCTACGTCCCGATGCCCGCCGAGGCGAACCCCTTCCTCGGCGTCCGCGGGCTGCGGCTGGCGCTGCGCCGCCCGGACCTGCTCGCCGACCAGCTGCGGGCGATCGTCCGGACCGCCCACGCGACGCCGGTAAGCGTGATGTTCCCGATGGTCACCGTCCCCGCCGAGCTGCACGCCGCGCGGGCCGCCCTCGACGAGGCGATCGCCGCCGAGGGCCGGGGCCGCCCGCCGGGCCTCGAGGTCGGGATCATGGTGGAGGTGCCGGCGGCGGCGCTGAGCGCGGCCGCGTTCGCCGGGCACGTCGACTTCCTCAGCATCGGCACCAACGACCTCACCCAGTACACGCTCGCGGCCGAACGCGGCTCGGCCGAGGTCGCCGCCCTCGCCGACCCGCTGTCCCCGGCTGTCCTGCGGCTGATCGGGTCGACCTGTCGCGGGGCGCCCGGGGCGATGGTCGCGGTGTGCGGGGAGCTCGCCGCCGACCCGGCCGCCGCCCCGCTGCTCGTCGGGCTCGGGGTTCGGGAGCTGTCCGTCGCGCCGCCCGCGGTCGCCCTGGTCAAGCAGGCCGTCCGGGAGATCGACACGGGGGAGGCGGTCGCGCTCGCGGAACGGGCCCTCGCCGCCCCGGACGCCGCCGCCGTCCGGACGCTGCTCGCCCCCGACCCGACTCCCGACCCGACTCCCGACCCGACCGCGCACTGACCACGCGGACCCGACCGCGGACCGACCGCCGCCGCCCCGGCCGTCCGTACCCGTCGCCGACCCGCACCGGGGCCCGTCGGATGCCGACCGACCGGCCCCGGACCGGGTGCGACTACCCTCGTCGGCAGTCCCGTCCGCCGACCCGGCCACCGAGGTCGCCCCGAGAAGGTTGGTCCGAGAACCGTCGTGAGCATCGAGGTCGTCAACGAGTCCGGCGTCGCCGTCGACGAGTCGCTGATCGTGTCCGTGGCCCGGTACGCGCTCGACGCCATGCGGGTCAGCCCGGCGGTCGAGCTGGCGATCACCGCGGTCACCCTGGACACCATGTCCGAGCTGCACGAACGGTGGATGGACGAGCCCGGCCCCACGGACGTCATGTCCTTCCCGATGGACGAGCTGGTCGAGGACACCCGCCGCCCGGACGCCCCCGAGATCGGCCCGGCGCTGCTCGGCGACATCGTGCTCTGCCCTGCGTTCGCCAAGGACCAGGCGGTCAAGGCCGGGCACACGCTCTCCGACGAGCTGCACCTGCTCACCGTGCACGGCGTGCTGCACCTGCTCGGCTACGACCACGCCGAGCCGGACGAGGAGCGGGAGATGTTCGCACTGCAGAACAGGCTGCTCCACGACTGGCGCACCGAGCGGGCCCAGGCCGCGGCCCGCGAGGCCCAGCGGCGCAGCGACACGCGCGTGCTGGGCGCCGTCGGACTCGACGACCCGGCCGGCCCCGCCGAGCCGCGCTGACCGCGCCCGCCCGAGGACCGCAGGAGAGTAGATGAACGCCGCCGGCCTGCTCGCCGTCGCGATCGTCCTGATCCCCTTCGCCGGGCTGTGCGCCGCGGCCGACGCCGCGCTCACCTCGATCTCCCGCGCCCGGGTCACGGACCTGATCCGGGCGAACCGGCCGGGGTCGCGGGCGCTGTCGAAGGTCGTCGACGACCGCGCCCGCTACGTCAACCTGCTGATCCTGCTGCGGCTGATGGGCGAGACCGTGGCCACGGTGCTGCTCGCGGTCTCGCTCGCGAGCTGGTTCGACCCGGCGTGGGTCGGCGTGCTGCTCGCCGCGGTGATCATGGTCGTGGTCAGCTACGTCCTGATCGGGGTCGGGCCCCGCACGCTCGGGCGCCAGCACCCCTACGCGCTCGGCCTGGCCGTCGCGGCGCCGGTGCGGGTGGTCGCCACCCTGCTCAGCCCGCTGACCAAGCTGCTCATCCTGGTCGGCAACGCGATCACGCCGGGTCGCGGCTTCCGCGAGGGCCCGTTCTCCTCCGAGGTCGAGCTGCGCGAGCTGGTGGACATGGCCAGCACCAGCGGCGTCGTCGAGGAGGGCGAGCGGAAGATGATCCACTCCGTCTTCGAGCTCGGCGACACCATCGTCCGGGACGTCATGCAGCCCCGGCCGGACGTCGTGTGGGCCGAGCAGGACACCCCGGTGCAGAAGGTGGTGCGGCTCGCGCTCCGGAGCGGCTACTCCCGGATCCCGGTGCTCGGCGAGGGGATCGACGACGTCATCGGCGTCGCGTACCTCAAGGACCTGGTCGGCGCGGGCTGGGACCGGCCCGAGGCGCGGCTGGCCGAGGTCGTGCGGCCGCCGGTGTTCGTGCCCGACTCCAAGCGGATCGACGAGCTGCTCAAGGACATGCAGCGCACCCGCAACCACATGGCGATCGTGGTCGACGAGTACGGCGGCACCGCGGGCGTGGTGACGATCGAGGACATCCTCGAGGAGATCGTCGGCGACATCTCCGACGAGTACGACACCGACGAGGTGCCCGAGGTCCAGCGCCTGGACGGCGGCACCCTTCGGCTCGCCGCCCGGCTGCCCGTCGAGGACCTGCAGGAGCTGTTCGCCGGGGAGTTCAGCGGCACCGAGCGCGAGGAGCAGCTGCGCGAGGCCCTGGAGCAGGCCGACGTCGACACCGTCGGCGGGCTGCTCGCCCAGCGGCTCGGCAAGGTGCCGCTGCCCGGCGCCGAGGCCGAGGTCGACGGCCTGCTGCACCTGCGCGGCGAGGGCGGCAAGGACGCCCGCGGCCGCATCCGCATCACCTCGGTGCTGGTCACCCCGATCGCGGCGCCCGACGCCACCGCGCCGGAGGCGTCCGCACCCGAACCCGTCGAACCCGAGGAGGACGCCGCCGACCAGGCCGACGTCCGGGAGGAGACCGATGTCCGGCAGTAACCCGCCCGAGCTCGCGGCCGAGGACGCCAAGATCGTCACGCTGGCCCGCTCCGCGCGCGCCCGCACCGGCGCCGCCGAGGGCGCCGCGGTCCGCGACACGGACGGCCGCACCTACGCCGCGGCCTCGGTCGCGTTGCCCTCGCTGCGGCTCACGGCCCTGCAGGCGGCCGTCGCGGCCGCGGTGTCCAGCGGGGCGCCGGGGCTGGAGGCCGCCGCCGTCGTCACCGACAGCGGCGAGGCGGACGAGGCCTCGGTCGCGGCGGTGCGCGACCTGACCGCGGCCGCGCCGGTGATCGTCGCCGACGCCTCCGGCACGGTCGTGCGGGTGTTGGCGCCGGCATGAGCACGCCCCGGTACGACCTGGTCGTCGTCGGCGGCGGGATCGTCGGCCTGGCGACCGCGCACGCCGCCGTCCGCAGCGGGTTGAGCGTCGCCGTCGTCGAGCGGGAGTCGCGGCTGGCGAGCCACCAGACCGGCAACAACTCCAACGTCATCCACTCCGGCCTGTACTACGCCCCGGGCGGGCTGAAGGCCCGGCTCGCGGTCGCCGGGTGCGCCGAGACGGTCGCCTTCTGCCGCGAGCACGACCTGCCGCACCAGGTGTGCGGCAAGCTGGTCGTCGCCACCGAGCCGGAGGAGCTGCCCCGGCTGGCGGAGCTGGAGCGGCGCGGGAAGGTCAACGGCGTGGCGACCCGGCGGCTCGACGCGGCGGGCATGCGCGAGCGGGAGCCGCACGTCCGCGGGCTCGAGGCGCTGTGGGTCCCGTCCACCGGCATCTGCGACTACCGCGCGATCGCCGAGAAGCTCGGCGAGCTGGTGGTCAAGGAGGGCGGGGAGATCCACCTCGGCCGCGCGGTCACCGGGATGGTGCGGCGGGAGACCTCGTCCCGGCCGGACGTGGTGGTCCGTAGCGCGCAGGGCGACCTGCTGGGGGAGCGGGTCGTGGTCTGCGGCGGGCTGCGCTGCGACGAGCTCGCCCGCGCCGCCGGCGCGGACCCCGGCGTGCGGATCATCCCGTTCCGCGGCGAGTACTCGGGCCTCACCGAGGAGGCCGCCGACCTGGTCAGGGGCCTGATCTACCCCGTGCCGGACCCGGCCTTCCCGTTCCTCGGGGTGCACGCCACCCGGGGGATCGACGGGCACGTGCACGCCGGGCCGAACGCCGTGCTCGCCCTGGCCCGCGAGGGGTACTCGTGGGGCACGGTCAAGCCCAAGGAGCTGCTGGGCTCGCTGGTGTACCCGGGCATGCTGCGGGTCGCGAAGCGGCACTGGCGCTACGGGCTGGGCGAGGTGCACCGGTCGCTGTCGAAGGCGGCGATGGTCACCCAGATCCAGCGGATGCTGCCCGAGGTCGAGGCGCGCCACCTCACCCCCGCCGGCGCGGGCGTGCGGGCGCAGGCCGTGAAGCCGGACGGCACGCTCGTCGACGACTTCCTGCTCGTCGAGCAGGGCCGGGGAGCCGGCTCGATCCTGCACGTGCTCAACGCGCCCTCCCCGGCCGCGACCGCCGCCCTCCCCATCGGCCGCGAGATCCTCGAGCGGCTCACCGGCGACAACCCGGGTCCCCTGTGACCCGCTCCGACGTGCGAAGCGAGGCACCATGACCGCCTTCGGGTCCTGGCCCGAGGACTTCCGTTCCGGCTTCGCCTGCTTCGTGGGCCGGCCCAACGCGGGCAAGTCCACGCTGACCAACGCCCTGACGGGTGCGAAGATCGCGATCACCTCGTCGCGCCCGCAGACGACCCGGCACGCGATCCGCGGGATCGTGCACCGGCCGGACGCGCAGCTCGTCGTGGTCGACACCCCCGGCCTGCACAAGCCGCGGACCCTGCTCGGTTCCCGGCTCAACGACGTGGTGCGCGAGACCTGGGCCGAGGTCGACGTGATCGGCTTCTGCGTGCCCGCGGACCAGCCCGTCGGCCGCGGGGACGAGTTCATCGCGAACGAGCTGAGGTCCGTCGCGGGCCGCACCCCGGTCGTCGGCGTGGTCACCAAGACGGACAAGGCGCAGCCGGAGCAGATCGCCGAGCGGCTGACCCAGATGACCGAGCTCATGGAGTTCGCCGACGTGGTGCCCTGCTCGGCCACGAGCGGGTACCAGGTCCAGCTGCTCGCCGACCTGCTGGTCGGGAAGCTGCCCGAGGGCCCGCCGCTCTACCCGGAGGGCGAGCTGACGGACGAGCCCGAGGAGACCCTGGTCGCCGAGCTGGTCCGCGAGGCCGCCCTCGAGGGGGTCCGCGACGAGCTGCCGCACTCGATCGCCGTCGTCGTCGAGGAGATGATCGAGCGCGAGGACCGGCCCGCCGACGACCCGATGCTCGACGTGCACGCCACGATCTTCGTGGAGCGGCAGAGCCAGAAGGGCATCGTGATCGGCCGCGGGGGCGAGCGCCTGCGGCAGGTCGGCACCGCCGCCCGGAAGCAGATCGAGGCGCTGCTGGGCACCCGGATCTACCTGGACCTGCACGTCACGGTCGCGAAGGACTGGCAGCGCGACCCCCGTCAGCTGCGCAAGCTCGGCTTCTGACCGGGTCGAGTGCGGACGTCGAGCCGGGGCTTCTGCCCGTCCGACCTCGCCGAGCACAGCCGCGACCCGGCCGCGGGCCCGCCCGCGGGCGTCCCCCTCGCTCCCGCCGTCGCCGGTGCCGAGGTCGTCCCGTCCGGGTGAGGTCCGGCGACACCGGGTACGCGAGCGTGACGCGGACGCGACCAGGGAGGCCTCGATGTGCCGGTGGCTGGGGTACTACGGCAACCCGATCGAGCCCAGGGAACTGATCTACGACACCCGGCACTCGCTGATCGAGCAGAGCAGGCGCGCGGCCCCGGACCGGGCGATCGCCAACGGCGACGGCTTCGGGCTGGGCTGGTACGGCCGGGGCCCGGACCCGGCGCTGTACCGCAGCGAGTCGCCGGCCTGGGGCGACCAGAACCTGCGCGAGATCGCCGCCGAGGTGCAGTCCGGGCTGTTCCTGGCGCACGTGCGCGCCGCGACCGGGACGCCGGTGCAGCAGACCAACTGCCATCCGTTCCGGTACCGCAACTGGATGTTCGTGCACAACGGCTACGTCGACCGCTGGGCGGAGCTGCGCCGCGACCTCCTCCACGCCGTCCGGCCCGACCTCTTCGCGAACGTCCTGGGCAGCACGGACTCCGAGGTGCTGTTCCACCTCGCGCTGACCTTCGGGCTCGAGGAGGAGCCGCTGCCCGCGCTCGAGCGGATGGCGGGGTTCGTCGAGGCCGCCGGCCGCGCCGCGGGCTCCGAGCACCCGCTGCAGATGACCGTCGGGGTGGCCGACGGGGAGCGGCTCTACGCGGTCCGGTACGCCAGCGGCCCCGAGGTCAACACGCTCTACGTGAGCAGCGAGGTCGACGCGTTGCGCCGGCTCTACCCCGCGGACGAGCGCTGGCAGCACTTCTCCGAGGAGTCCCGCGCCGTGGTCTCCGAACCGCTGACCGACCTGCCGGGGCTGTGGCACGAGGTCCCGCCCTCGACCGCCCTCGTGCTGCAGAAGGGACCGGACGGGGAGCAGCCCTTCCGGCCGCGGCCGCCGGACTGAGCGGTCCTCCCGTCGACCGGCCGGTCGCGACGCGCGCACCGGCGGCGGGGTCGTAGGCTTCACCGGTGAGCACCCTGTACCGCGACACCGGTGTGGTGCTGCGCGTGCAGAAGCTGGGCGAGGCGGACCGAATCGTCACGCTGCTGACCCGGCGCTACGGCAAGATCCGGGCGGTCGCGAAGGGCGTGCGCCGCACGCGGTCCCGCTGGGGCGCGCGGCTCGAGCCGTTCAACCACGTCGACGTGCAGTGCTACACCGGCCGCAGCCTCGACGTCATCACCCAGTGCCAGACCCTCGACGCGTTCGGCAGCGGCGTCGTCTCCGACTACTCCCGCTACACCGCCGGCTGCGCGATGCTCGAGACGGCCGACCGGCTGGTCTCCGAGGAGGGCAGTGGGCACAGCGGCGAGACCCTGCGGGTCTACCTGCTGCTCGTCGGCGCGATCCGGGCCCTGGCCGGGCGGGAGCGGGACGCCTCGCTCATCCTCGACGCCTTCCTGCTCCGTGCCATGAGCCACGCGGGCTGGGCACCGGCGATCACCGAGTGCGCCAAGTGCGCCTCCCCGGGGCCGCACCGGGCGTTCAGCGTCGCGGGCGGCGGCGCGGTGTGCGACGTGTGCCGCCCGCCCGGCTCGGTCCTGCCCGGCCCCGCCGTGTTCGCCCTGCTCGACGCGCTGCTGCACGGCGACTGGGAGGTCGCCGACGCCGCCGAGGCCCACACCCGCCGCGACACCTCCGGCCTGGTCGCCGCACACCTGCAGTGGCACCTGGAGCGCCAGCTCCGCTCGCTGCCCCTCGTGGAGCGCCGCGGCGACCCCACCGCCGCCGCGCCGGGGGCGAACTCGATCGGCTGAGCCCGTCGATGACGCGACCGCGCCGTCCCTGCCGTCCCTGCCGTCCCTGCCGTCCCCCCTCGGTCCCCGCGTTTCCAGCGGTTCGTGCTGCGGCTGGTCGCGGTGTGGCAGGGCTGGAACCTGCCGCGCCTCACGGGCTGATCTGCCACTTGTGCGCAGTGTGGTTCCACAACGCGTCAGAACGGGCAGCTCTGCGCATCATGGTTCCGTAACGCGAGCAGAGCGGCCGGATTTCCGCGTCATGGTCCCATGATGCGCTCGGGCGCAGACCCGACAGCGGCAGTGCGCGCCGCGCCGATCGGACCCGCCCGCCGGACGGCCTCGGCGGCGTCGACCGCGGCCCGCTCCGCCTCGCGGTGTGCGGCCTCCGTGACGGCCTGGCGCTGCTCCGGGTCGGCGTCGAAGCGGCCGGCGATCGCCTCCTGCACCGCGATCTTGGCCCGCACGATCGGCACCCGGTACCGCTTCTCCCGGAGCACAGCGCGGTCCATCTTCTTCGGCCGCGTCAGGTACCGCCAGCGTGCCCAGGGCGAGCCGGGCCGGGCCAGCCGGATCGCCGTGAAGAACAGCAGCGGCGTGAGGAACAACCCGAGCAGCCCCGTCCAGAGCTTCCCCTTGGCCAGCGTGATCACCACGAGGAGCAGCTGCAGGGCGAAGAACACCAGGGTGAGGACGACGTCGACCACCTCGCCCGAGGAGAGGCCGTCGAAGGAGTCGTCGAAGCCCAGCGGGTGCAGCCCGCACAGGAACAGCCCGGTGATCGTGACGGCGACGAACACGGCGTCGACCGAGCTGCGGCCCTGCGTGCTCCAGTAGACGTCCGACAGGTGCAGGATCAGCGCGAACTCGTCGAGCACCAGCGCCGAGCCGATGCCGAACAGGCTCGCCAGGAGCACGTTCGGGACCACCGCCTCCACGCTGGCCAGCGCGATCAGCCCGAAGCCCGCGACCAGCATCATGATCATGCCGAACACGACGTGGTGGATGTGCAGCCCGCCGGGGGTGACGTTGCCCGGCCACCACGACACCTGGGCGCGGATCATCCGCACGCTGAACCGGATGAACAGGAAGGCGACGAGGAAGGCGCACAGGAAGCAGAACAGCGGGAGCCGCCCGGTCGCGACGATCGTCTCCGTGAACCACGCCCCCATGTGCAGTGCGTACAGCAGGTCGGGCCCGGAGTCCAGGGACTGCGGACGTAGGCTGCCTGTCCGTGCCGACTCCTGGGCCCTTCCAGCCCCCGCCGCCGCACCCGTCGGGCGCCCGCCCGCCGGCGATCCCGCCGGAGCTGGTCCCGAACCACGTCGCGCTCGTCATGGACGGCAACGGCCGCTGGGCCAACGCCCGGGGCCTGCCCCGCATCGAGGGCCACCGGCGGGGCGAGGCCTCGCTCATAGACGTCGCGCGCGGCTGCATCGACATCGGCGTGAAGTGGTTGTCCGCCTACGCCTTCTCCACCGAGAACTGGAAGCGCAGCCCCGACGAGGTGCGCTTCCTGATGGGCTTCAACCGGGACGTCATCCGCCGCCGGGTCGACGAGATGCACGCGATGGGGGTGCGGGTCCGCTGGGCCGGGCGCCGGCCGCGACTGTGGCGGTCGGTGATCAGGGAGCTCGAGGTCGCCGAGGAGAAGACCAGGCACAACGACGTGCTGACCCTGACCATGTGCGTGAACTACGGCGGCCGGGCCGAGATCGCCGACGCGGTGCGGCAGATCGCGCAGCAGGTCGCCGAGGGCCGCATCCGGCCGGACAAGATCGACGAGCGGACCATCGCGCGGTACCTCGACGAGCCGGACATGCCCGACGTCGACCTGTTCGTGCGGTCCTCCGGCGAGCAGCGGACGTCGAACTTCCTGTTGTGGCAGAGCGCCTACGCCGAGATGGTCTTCCTCGACACGCTCTTCCCCGACTTCGACCGCCGGCACATCTGGGAGGCGATCGAGATCTACGCGAAGCGGGACCGGCGCTTCGGCGGCGCCGTCGACCAGGCGGGCTCGTCGTGAGCCTGGAGGTCGCGCGCAAGGCGCTGGAGCGCTACCACGACGTCGAGGTCGACGCGGACGGCGCGCTCACCTTCGCCCACGGCGGCGTGCTGTGCGTGGTGCAGGGCACCGAGCTGGAGGAGGGGCTGCCCGTCCTCAACCTCACCTGCGTCGTCGCCTGGGACCTGCCGGTGTCCGCGGACCCGGCGACGGACGTCCCCACCCGCGTCGCCCTCGGCGTGGGGGAGGGGCTGTTCGGCACGCCGCGGGTGGTGCGCGGCGAGAAGGGCTGGGACGTCACCCTCCGCTACGCGTTCCCCGCCGCCGGGCTCGCCGAGGGCCCGATGGGGACCCTGCTGATGCTGGTGGTGAGCAGCGCGTCGAGCATGCGGACCGAGCTCGTCGGGGGGTGACCGCCCTCGTGGGTGGCGGCAGCTGCCGGAGCAGCCGCCGCCGTCCACGGTCAGCCGACCGGCGACTCCGAGAGGTGTACCAGCGGCAGCTCGGCGAGCTGGGCCGCGCTCATCTGCCGGGCGTTCTCCAGCACCCGGGCCTGGACCTCCTGCATGCGGCCGTCGACCAGCCCGGACAGGCCGTAGGCGATGCGGCCGAGCAGCCGGACCGTGGTGTCGTCGACCGGCGGGCGCGGCGCGGAGACGACGGCGACGCCCGTCGGGTGGCCGTCGTTGGCCTGCGCGATGCCGATCGTGAAGGACTCGCGCGGGTTGACGTGCCGCGAGGCGTAGTGGTCGCGCAGGGTCGGGAAGGTCTTGTGGAACCTGACCACCTCGTCGTCGAGCTCGAGCGCCTCGACGTCCGCGTCGGTGAGGATCTTGGTGCGGCCCGAGAAGCACCGCACGTACCCGACCAGCGCCCCGGTCCACAGCGCCTCGACCAGCACGGGGTCGGGCCGGGGCACGGCGAGCGCCGCGACCAGGTGCTCGCAGCAGCGCAGCACGTACTGCAGGTCCTCGAACACCGCGGAGAGCTGGGCCAGCTCGCCGGACTCCGGTGTGTCGAGCCTGCGCACCGTGCTCGGTGCGTCCGGGCCCGATGCCCCTGGGGTCCCGCCGTCGGTCATGGGCACGCCTCCCGCTTCGTCGCGTCGGCGCACGGTATCCCCGTGCCGGCGCCCGGTGGATCTCGATATGAGACGCCGGCCACTCCGCCGTCTGCCCCGATGTGGTCGACAGCACGCCGTCGGCACAGCAGAGTGGGAGAAGAATGCACGTGCATCACGGCGGCACCGACGCCGCCGCGGAGAGGAGAGCGTTGATGGACATCACGGGAGCCTCGGCGATCGTCACCGGCGGCGCGTCCGGTCTCGGGGAGGCGACCGCGCGGCTGCTGGCCCAGCGCGGGGCCAAGGTCGTCGTGCTCGACCTGCAGGAGGAGCGCGGCGAGAAGGTCGCCGCCGAGATCGGGGGCGTGTTCGCCAAGGCGGACGTCGCCGACGAGGCGCAGGTCAAGGCGGCCGTCGAGGCGGCCTCGGAGCTCGGCCCGCTGCGCATCCTGGTCAACAGCGCGGGCCTGGGCCGCGCCGCCCGGATCATCGGCCGCGACCTCGAGCCGGTCCCGCTCGAGACCTTCGAGTTCGTGGTGCGGGTGAACCTGACCGGCACCTACAACTGCTCGCGGCTGGCGGCATCGGCGATGGCGAAGACCGACCCCCTCGAGGACGGCACCTCGCGCGGCGCGATCCTCAACACCGCCTCCGCGGCGGCGTTCGACGGCCAGATCGGCCAGACCCCGTACTCGGCGTCGAAGGGCGGCGTGGTCGGCATGACCCTGCCGATGGCCCGCGACCTGGCCCGGCACGGCATCCGCGTCAACACCATCGCCCCCGGCCTGATCGACACCCCGATCTACGGCCAGGGCGAGAAGGCCGAGGCGTTCAAGGCCGCGCTCGGGCAGAGCGTGGTCTACCCGAACCGGCTCGGGAAGGCCGAGGAGTACGCCTCCATGGCGGTCGAGGTGCTGACCAACGACTACATGAACGGCGAGACGATCCGGCTCGACGGCGCGATCCGGATGCCCCCGAAGTCCTGACGCCACCTCCTCGCGCGAACGGCGCTTCCGCTCACACCTGGTGAGCGGAGGCGCCGTTCGTGCAGGTCGGCACGGGCGGATCGCGGCTCAGGCGCAGGAGCGGCAGACGCCGAAGATCTCCACGGTGTGGGAGATCTCGGTGAACCCGTGCTCCTGCGCGACCCGCTGGGTCCACTCCTCCACGGCGGGGGCGTCGATCTCCTCCGCGGCGCCACAGCGCCGGCACACGAGGTGGTGGTGGTGCTCCTCGGAGGAGCAGCGGCGGTAGACGGCCTCGCCGCCGGCGTTGCGCAGGACGTCCACCTCGCCGCCGTCGGCCATCGTCTGCAGGGTCCGGTAGACCGTCGTCAGGCCGATGCCCTCGCCGGAGCGGCGCAGCTCCTCGTGGATCTCCTGGGCGGACCGGAAGTCCGGGAGCCGGTCGAGCAGGGCGGACACGGCTGCGCGCTGCTTCGTCGCGCGCAGCACGCGGGTCCCACCAGTGGTCATGCGTCCTCCTGAACGTGCGCCACCGCGTCGACGACGATGTGCGCGAGATGGTCGTCGACCAGCGAGTACAGCACCTCGCGTCCCTTGCGCTCGCCCTCGACCACCCCGGCGGACTTGAGCACCCGCAGGTGCTGGCTGATCAGCGGCTGGGTCACGCCGAGCGCGTCGACCAGGTCGTGCACGCAGCGCGGGGAGTCGAGCAGCTGCAGCACGATCGCGATCCGGACGGGCGCGGCGAGGGCGCGGAGCAGGTCACCCGCGGCGGTCAGGGTGCGCGGCGGGTGGACGGGCGCGGGCTCGGTGGCCGGGCACAGCGTGCCCTCGTGCTCGTGGGTGATCGACATGACCGTCCCGTCGCCGGGGGCGGCGGCCGCACCCTCGGTCGCGTCGTGAACCTCGCCGGGCCGCACCGGCCATGATAGGCGTTTTCAACAAGGGGCTGGGTAGGGTCCGGCGGGTGCTGCTCGTGTGCCGCTTCGCACCCGCCGATCCTGCTGCCCTCGCCGACCGGCTCACGCACGCCCTGGAGCTGCTCACCGCGCAGCCCGGGTGCCTCGGCGGGGAGGCCGGCCGGGCCGTCGACGACCCGGCCCACTGGGTCCTCACCGTGCGGTTCACCGGGGTCGACGCCTACCGCCGGGCACTGTCGCCCTTCCCGGTGCGCGAGCACGTCGTCCCCCTGCTGTCCGAGGCGCTGGCCGACTCGCCGGCCACGTACGAGACGCTGCTCGCCGCCGCCGGGGGTGCGGTCGAGCGGCGGGCGTCGCTGCGGGCGGGGGACTAGCGACGACCGTTCGCGACGGTCGATACCCTGGGTGTTCCGCCCCCGCATCCGGCGGGGTCGTGGTCCAGACCGTTCCCCGGGAGACACTCCGTGGCCAGCAAGCCCAGTTCCGCCAAGATCGAGACCATCGTCGCGCTCGCCAAGCGCCGCGGATTCGTCTTCGCGTCGGGGGAGATCTACGGCGGTACCCGGTCGGCCTGGGACTACGGGCCCCTCGGCGTGGAGCTCAAGGAGAACATCAAGCGGCAGTGGTGGAAGGCGATGGTCACCGGCCGCGAGGACGTCGTGGGCCTCGACTCGTCGGTGATCCTGCCGCGCCAGGTGTGGGTCGCCTCCGGGCACGTCGGCGTGTTCACCGACCCGCTGGTCGAGTGCCAGCACTGCCACAAGCGCTTCCGCGCCGACCAGCTGGCCGAGGAGTACACCGAGCGCACCGGCAAGGAGGCGTCGGAGGACGACCTGTCCGACGTCCCGTGCCCGAACTGCGGCACCCGCGGCCAGTACACCGAGCCGCGCGACTTCAACATGATGCTCAAGACCTACCTCGGGCCGGTGGAGTCCGAGGAGGGCCTGCACTACCTGCGCCCGGAGACCGCGCAGGGCATCTTCGTGAACTTCCTCAACGTGCAGACGACCTCGCGCAGGAAGCCGCCGTTCGGCATCGGCCAGATGGGCAAGAGCTTCCGCAACGAGATCACCCCGGGCAACTTCATCTTCCGCACCCGCGAGTTCGAGCAGATGGAGATGGAGTACTTCGTCGAGCCGGGCACGGACGAGGAGCTCCACCAGTACTGGATCGACGAGCGCACGGACTGGTACGTCGACCTCGGCCTGTCCCGGGACAACCTGCGGCACTACGAGCACCCCAAGGAGAAGCTCTCCCACTACTCGAAGCGCACCGTCGACATCGAGTACCGCTTCGACTTCGTCGGGCAGGAGTGGGGCGAGCTCGAGGGCATCGCCAACCGCACGGACTTCGACCTCACGACGCACTCGAACCACTCGGGCGTCGACCTGTCCTTCTACGACCAGAACACGAAGGAGCGGTACCGGCCGTACGTCATCGAGCCGGCCGCCGGCGTGGGGCGCTCGGTGATGGCCTTCCTCATCGAGGCCTACCACGAGGAGGAGGCACCCAACGCCAAGGGTGGCACGGACACCCGCGTCGTCCTCAAGCTGGACCGGCGCCTCGCCCCGGTGAAGGCCGCGGTGCTCCCGCTCTCCCGCAACGCCGATCTCTCGCCCAAGGCGCGCGACCTCGCCGCGACGCTCCGCAAGCACTGGAACGTGGAGTTCGACGACGCCGGCGCCATCGGCCGCCGCTACCGCCGCCAGGACGAGATCGGCACCCCGTTCTGCATCACCGTCGACTTCGACACCCTGCAGGACGACGCCGTCACGATCCGGGAGCGGGACACCATGGCGCAGGAGCGGATCCCGCTCGACCAGGTCGAGGGCTACCTCGCCCAGCGCCTGGTGGGTTGCTGAGCCCGGGATCCTGCGGCCCGGCGGAGCGTCACACACCCGCTCCGGCCCGGTGACACACCCGCGGGAATCACACACCCGCTCCGGCCCCGTGACACACCCGCGGGACCGCTGACACACCCGGCCGACGGCGTGTACGGCGTCCGGCCGGGTGTGGGGCTGGTGTCGAGCCCCCTGTCCTGAGGTGATCGTCGAACGGGACCGCTGCCGGTCATCTGTGGCCGCGCCCGGTCCCGTTCGCCGATCATGCCGTCGGGCGGCTGCGGGCCCCTGCAGTGATCGCTGTGTGTGACCGTTCCCGGCCCTGAGCGGCCGGCTGCGGTCCCGCTTGGCGATCTTGCTCAGGCGGCCGCCCCACGGCCCGCAGCGGTCGGCAACGGTTCCGCTCGGCGATCTTGCTCACGCGGCCGCCGCCACGGCCCGCCTGATCTGCGCCGCCACGCGGCCGGGGTCGTCGGTGAGGTCGTGCCAGGTGAAGCGCAGGAGGGTCCAGCCCGCGCCGACCAGGGCGTTGCCCTTGCGGCGGTCGTTGGTGAACCGCATCTGGTCGACGTGCCAGGCCCACCCGTCGAACTCGACCGCGACCCGTGCCTCGACGAACGCGAGATCGATCGTCCAGGGTCCGAAGGGATGGCCGAGCACCCAGCCCGTGATCCCGGCCTTGCGCAGCAGCGCGACCATCCGACGTTCCGCGTCGGATCCCGCGGTGTCGGCAGCGGCGGCCAGCAGACGGCCGGCCCGCGCGGAGCCGCGGCCGCCGAGCATGCGCGAGTAGGCACGGTGCACCTCCTCGAAGCGGACGTACCGCTGGAGGGCGCGTCGAGGAAGGCGGAGCCGGCGTCGAGCGCGACGGCGGTCTCGAGGACCGTGAGCGGGCGCGCGGTCACGCCGACTCCGCGGACTCGCGCGCGGTCCGCGGGATCGAGGTCGCGCCGTCGGATCGCGACGCCGGACCGGGAACCGCGGTGCTCGGAGCGCGGGACCGTGACCTGGACGGTCGGCGGAGCCGCCTCGAGCATCCCGTGCCAGTACGCGGCCGCCGGGCCCGAGACCAGCGCGTTCCCGCCCAGCCAGAGCCAGGCCGCCCGGACCCGTGCCTCGTCGCCGGGCCGGTGGCTCGCCACGCGGTAGACACCGGGTAGGACGCGCACCCACTGACCCTCGGTGACCCGCCGCGACACGGTCCGCGGCGGTACCCCGCAGGCCACCGCCTGCGCATGGGACAGCACTCCGGCCTGGTTGCGGAGCAGGGTGTCGAGATCCATCGCCGGAGGATGCCGCCCAACGCCGACCCTGCGGACCGGATCGGTCCAGGTGTTTGCAGTCGTGCACAACCCCAGCCGGGCGATCGGCGGACCTCGACCATGATCACCGTATGCGACGGTCAAGAGCCACCTGCGGCCGCGAGCGGTCCCAGTCGGCGATCATGGCTGAGGGGTGGGAGCGGAACCCGGAGGCACGATCACCAGACGGGACCGTTGCCGGCCACGTGCGGCCGGCAAGTGTCCCAGTCGGTGATCATGCTCGGGACGCTCGAGCTCAACTACGTGATCACCGGATGTGACAGTTGCAGGCCATATGCGGCGCCGACCGGTCCCAGTCGGTGATCATGCTCGGGGACGGGGGTCGACAGCCAGGCCGTCGGTCGATCACCCGGACGTCAGGCGGGGAGGAGACGGTCCACCACGTCCTGCATCGTGACGATTCCGAGCAGGGTGTCGTCCTCCGTGACCAGCGCCAGCTGGCCCCGCTTCTCCCGCATCGTGGCGAGCGCCTGGTGGACGGGGGTGTCGGCCGGGAAGGAGAGGACCTCCCGGACGAGGTCGCGGGCGCGCACCGTCGCCGGCTTGCCCAGGGTGTCCCGGACGTGCACGAAGCCGACCACCCGGTCGCCGTCCCGGACCACGAGCCGCAGGTGCCCGCTCTCCCGGGAGACCTCGCGGATCCGCGCCACGGTGTCCGAGCAGGTCACGCCGGCGGGATCGGGGTGGACCAGCGAGCGCACCGGCGCCCGGTCCAGCTCCAGGGTGGTGACGAGCTGGTCGCGCCGCTCCTCGTCGAGCGCGCCGGCCCGGGCGGAGTGGTCGACGAGCTGGCGCAGGTCGTCCGCGGTGCGCCCGGCGGCCATCTCGTCGACCGGCTCGACGCCGACCCGGTGCAGGCACCAGTTGGCCATCCCGTTGAGCGCCACCAGCACCGGCCGCGTGACGACCATGAACGCCCGCATCGGCAGCGCCAGCAGGGTGGCCGAGCGCTCGGGATGGGAGATCGCCCAGGACTTGGGCGCCATCTCGCCGACGACGAGGTGCACGAAGGTCACCACGACGAGCGAGAGCACGAAGGCCACCACGCCGGCCGTGGCCGCGGGCAGCCCCCAGCCCGTCAGCGCCGGCTCCAGCGCCGCGTCGACGGCCGGCTTGGCCACCGCACCGAGCCCCAGCGTGCACAGCGTGATGCCGAGCTGGGAGCCGGCGAGCAGCAGCGAGAGGTCCCTGGCACTGCGGAGCGCGGCGCGGGCCGAGGCGCTGTGCCCCGCCTGCTCCTCGAGCCGGTACCGCCGGGCCGCGACCAGCGCGAACTCGACGGCGACGAAGAAGGCCGACAGCGCCACCAGCGCGATCGACACGACGATCGCCACGGCGCTCATCGCTCCGCCTCCGACGCGGCCACGGCCCCCACGACCCGCACCCGGACCTGCTCGGGCACCCGGCGGGCGACCTCGCGGACCTCGATCCGCAGCTCGCGGTCCGGCTCGTCGGACCCGGTGCCCAGCGGCAACCGCACGGTGACGACGTCGCCGGGCTCGGGCAGCCGCTGCAGCGCGGCGATCACGAGGCCGCCGACGGTCTGGTAGTCGCCCTCGGGCAGGTCGGCGTCGACCAGCCGGCCGACCTCGTCGACGTGCAGGGTGCCGGGGACGACCCAGCCGTCCGGCGCGCCGACGGGGCGGTCGGCCGGCGCCGGGTCGTGCTCGTCCGTGATCTCGCCGACGAGCTCCTCGGCGATGTCCTCCAGCGTGATCACGCCGGCCAGGCCGCCGTACTCGTCGACGACGGAGGCGAACTCGTCGCCGGCCTCGCGCAGCGCGGCGACGACCGCGGGAAGCGGCAGGGACGCCGGCACCACGACGGCCGGCCGCATGACCTCCGCCACCCGGAGCCCGGCGAGGTCCCGGCCTTCCAGGGCCAGGAGGTCGCGCAGGCAGACGACCCCGACCACCTCCTCGCCGGTCCCGTCGAGCACCGGGTAGCGGGAGTGCCCGGCCGCCATGGCCTCGGCGAGCTCCGACACGAGCAGGCCGGCCCGGACCGACGCCACCCGCGGCCGCGGGATCATCGCGGCGCGCGCGGGCCGGTCGGTGAAGTCGAGGACGCGGTCGAGCATCGTGGACAGGTCGGGGCGCAGGTCGCCGCTGTCGCGGGACTCGTCGATGATCGCCTCGAGGTCGCGGGGCGTGGCCGCGTGCTCGACGTCGTGCACCGGCTCGATGCGCAGCACCTTGAGCAGCAGGTTCGAGGCGGCGTCGAACACCCGCACGATCCAGCCGAACGCGGCCAGGTACAGCGTGGTGGGCAGCGCCAGCCACCGGGCGACGGGCTCGGGCCGGGCGATCGCCAGGTTCTTCGGGAACAGCTCGCCGAACACCATCTGCACGACGGTCGAGAGCAGCAGGGCGAACACCGTCCCGGCCGCGACGGCCCAGCCCGCGCCGCCGAGCAGCTCGCCGACGCCCTCGCCGATCAGCGGCTCGGCCACGTAGCCGACCAGCAGGCCGGTGACGGTGATGCCCAGCTGGGCGCCGGAGAGCATGAAGGAGGTGCGGCGGGTGACGCCGAGGGCGCGCTCGGCGCCGGCGTCGCCCTCGGCCGCCCGGGCCTTGAGCCGCGACCGGTCGACGGCCATGTACGCGAACTCCTGGGCGACGAAGAAGCCGGTCAGGGCGGTGATGCCGACGACGACCAGCACGCCGAGGAGGATGCCGAGGATCGTCACGCGATCGCTCCGGCGGGGAAGGGGGACGTCCGTCCGTGCGGGACGGTGCCGGTACTGCAGGAGGGGTCCATGGCTCCGTGAGGTATCGGTGGGAGGAAGGTCCGTTTCCCGGACAACGCGGATGATCCCGTCCCTGTTCCCGCAGCGCATCCCCGCCCGCCCGATCGGGGTGAGGCCGGGCCTCGGCGGACGATCGCGATGGCTACCCTGACGCCCGTGACCGCCTCTGCGCCGTCGTCGGACCGGCCCACCTCGCCGACCCCCGATCCCCGCCGTGAGCTGGGGGCCGCGCTGCGCCGCTGGGCCGCGGGCGGTGCGGGGTCGATCGGCGTCGTGCGGGTCCTGGACCGGCACGGCTTCGGCACCGTCGAGTCCGGCCAGCTGCTCGCGGGCACCGCCGACGGCGAGACCGCCGGGCTGCTCTACCTCGGCGCGCTCGACGACGCGGCCGTCCCGCTGGCGAGCGCCGCGGCGGGGCTCCCGCAGACCCGCGCCGCGCACGTCGCCGAGTCCGCGGCGCTGCAGGCCGGCTTGGCGTGCGCCGGCGGGGCGACGCTGCTCGGCCACCCCCTGCCCGCGGCCCTGGCCGAGGCCCTCGGCGCCGCGCTGGAGGAGGCGCGCCCGGCCGCGTTGCTCTCGACGGTCGACGGCGCGGCCGCGCTCGTGCTCACCGGCCCGGACCTCGAGGAGGCCCACGGCACCCTCGAGGACGGCCCCCCCGGCCTGGACGCCGAGGCGGCCCGGGTGGCGCGGGAGCTCCTGCGTCGCGGCGCCACCGTGACCGAGCGCCGCACGGTGGGAGACACCGAAGTCCTGGTCGACCTCTGGGTGCCCGTGCCCTCGGTGCTGGTCGTGGGTTCGGGCGCGATCGGCGAGGCGCTGCTGGCGCAGGCCGCGCTGCTCGGCTGGGCGGGCCGCGCCGTCACCGAGCTCGACGAGGCCCGGGCCGCGGTGCAGGCCTTCACCGAGGCCGACGTCGTCGTGCTGCTCGACCACGCCCCGCGCTTCGACGCGATGCTGGTCGACGGCATCCGCCGCGGCCGCGGCTTCCTCGGCGCGCTCGGCTCGCGGCGCACCCAGGCCGCCCGCCGCGAGCGGCTGCTGCGGGCCGGCCTCACCGAGGAGGAGCTCGCCACCGTGCACGGTCCGGTCGGGCTGGACCTCGGCGCCCGCACCCCGGCCGAGACGGCGGTCTCGATCGTCGCCGAGGTCATCGCGGCCCGCTCCGGGCGCGCCGCGCAGGCGTTGGGCGCGTCGGAGGGGAAGATCGGGGGGTGAGCGCACCGATCGGGCACCGGCGCCGCGCCGCCCGGGGGGCCGCCCGGGGTTCCCGCGAACCGGAGACGGTGCGGCTGCGGCAGGTGCGCACGCAGGACCTCCGCGTCGACGAGCCTCCCACGACGCCCACCCCGCGCTCCCGGACCGGGCCGACCTGGGCCGCCCGGCTGGTGCTCGGCACGCTGCTCACCGCCGCGATCATCCTGGGCGGCACCATGTTCCGGGTCTGGCAGACGGCGCGGGTGGACGGCGACCGGCCGGTCGACGCCGTCGTCGTGCTCGGGGCGGCGCAGTACGACGGCGAGCCCAGCCCGATCCTGGCCGCCCGGCTGCGGCACGCGGTGGCGCTGTACCAGGAGGGGCTCGCCCCGCGGATCGTCACCGTGGGCGGCAGCCGCGCGGGCGACGAGTACACCGAGGCCGAGGCCGGCACGCGTTACCTGCAGCGCAACGGCGTCCCGGCGAGCGCGATCACCACCGTCGCCGAGGGGGCGGACACGCTGGGCAGCCTCAAGGCCGTCGCGGCCAGGGCCGGCCAGGACGGCTGGAGCAGCGCCCTGATCGTCAGCGACCCCTGGCACTCGCTGCGCGCCCGCACGATGGCCCGCGACTCGGGGCTGGAGGCGTGGACCTCGCCGACGCGCAGCGGACCGGTCGTGCAGACACGGGAGACCCAGGCGCGCTACATCCTCCGCGAGACCGCCGCGCTGCTGTACTACCGGCTCACCCACGCCTCGGCCGAGACCGAGAACACCGGGCTCGGCTGAGGACCGGCGAGCCATGACCGCGACGGTCCCGGCGCCGGCCCGGGAGGGGTACGACGACCACGACCGCGCCCGCCTGCTCCCCGAGCCGCCCAAGGGGTCCGGGCTCGGCGAGCACCACCGGCCGGAGCGGCGCTCGCCGTTCTCCCGCGACCGCGCCCGGGTGCTGCACTCCGCGGCGCTGCGCCGGCTCGCGGGCAAGACGCAGGTGGTGGGGCCGGGCGAGGCCGCCGACATCACCGGCATCCCGCGCACCCGGCTGACCCACTCGCTGGAGGTCGCGCAGATCGGCCGCGGGATCGCCGAGGAGCTGGGCTGCGACCCGGACGTCGTGGACACCGCCGGGCTCGCGCACGACATCGGGCACCCGCCCTTCGGGCACAACGGCGAGCGCGCGCTCGACGAGATCGGTGCGGCCTGCGGCGGGTTCGAGGGCAACGCCCAGACGCTGCGGATCCTCACCCGCCTCGAACCCAAGGTCGCCGTGGTCGACGCCACCGGCGAGCACCCGGGCGGCCTCAACCTCACCCGCGCCACCCTCGACGCCAGCTGCAAGTACCCGTGGCGGCGGCGCGGCGACGAGCGCAAGTTCGGCGCCTACGCCGAGGACGCCGCGGTGTTCGAATGGGTCCGCGAGGGAGCGCCCGGGCCGGCGGTCGGCTCCGCGAGCTCCGCCTCCGGATCGACGGTCGGCTCCGCGAGCTCCGCCTCCGGATCGACGGTCGGCTCCGCGAGCTCCGCCTCCGGCGCCCGGCGGTGCCTCGAGGCGCAGGTCATGGACTGGTCCGACGACGTCGCCTACTCCGTGCACGACGTGGAGGACGGCATCCTCTCCGGCCGCATCGACCTGGCCGCGCTGGCCGCGCCGCAGGAGCGGGCCGTGCTCGCGCTCCTCGCGGGCACGCACTTCGGCGCCGACCCGGCCGCCTGCGAGGTCGCGGCCGCCGAACTGGCCCGGCTGCCCGTCGTCGACGCGGTGAAGGGCTTCGACACCGCGACCGCGCCCGCCGTCGCGCACGTCGCGCTCAAGCGGCTGACCAGCGAGCTCGTCGGGCGGTTCGTGCGGGCCGCGACGGACGCCACGCTCGACGCCCACGGCGACGGTCCGGTGCTCCGGTACACCGCGGACCTGGTGGTCCCGGCCGAGGCGGCCGCCGAGGTGGCTCTGCTCAAGGCCGTCGCGCTGCGGTACGTGATGAGCGACCCGGACCGGCTGCGGATGCAGGCGCGGCAGCGGGAGCTGCTGGCCGAGCTGGCCGAGGCGCTGCTCGCCGGGGCGCCGGGGACCCTCGACCCGGTGCGGGCGGGGGAGTGGGCCGCGGCCGGCGACGACGCCGCCCGGCTGCGGGTGGTCGTCGACCAGATCGCGCTCCTGACGGACGCGGGGGCGATCGCCTGGCACCGCCGGTTGTGCGGCGGCTGAACCCGGGCCTGGTCTGGCGCGCCGACCGCTTTTCCGGGCGGTCGCTGCTGATTCACAGTGAGCTGCGCCACATCGCCTCACGCGGGCCGGCACGGCGTCGTCTCCCCGGTACCCGATCCGAGGAGGACGACATGGCACGCATCCCCGCCGTTCCCGAGACCGAGGCCGGTGTGCTGGGCCGGCTGGTCTACCGCCTGGCGCGCAGGAGGTACGGCGCGGTCCCGGAGCCGTTCGCGGTGGCGCGGCACCATCGTGGGCTCTTCTGGTCCGCGCTGGTCTCGGAGCTGGCCCTCGAGCGCGCCTCGCGGGTGCTGCCCGCACGGGTGCGGGAGCTCGCGGTCTACCGGACGGCGACGGTCGTCGGCTGCTCGTGGTGCGTGGACTTCGGCACCATGCTGCAGCGGCTCGACGGGCTGGACGTCGACCGTCTGGCCCGCATCGACGACTACGCCACCGACCCGCTGTACACGCCGGCCGAGCGCCTCGCCGTGGCCTACGCCGACGCGATGACGGCCACCCCGCCGACCGTCACGGACACGCAGGTCGAGGAGCTGGAACGCGAGTTCGGGCGGGCCGGGCTGATCGAGCTGACGCAGTCGATCGCCGTCGAGAACCAGCGGGCGCGCGCGAACCACGCGCTCGGGATCGTCGACCAGGGCTTCGACGCGGCGTGCCGCGTGCGGCTCGGCGAACGGGCCGACCGGGAACCGGTTCAGGCGCCCGGGCAGTAGCTCGCGCGGGCGGCGTCGACCAGCACCTGGGCGTCCCGGGTGCCGAAGCCGGCCGAGACGGCCGCGGAGACCATCTCGCGGCGGGTCGCGCCGCCCGCGAGCGCCGAGCAGATGCCGTGGCCGAGCTCGATCAGGGTGTCCGGGGGGACCTCGGCCAGCGTCGGTCGCGTCGCCACCGCCGCCAGGAAGGCGCGGTCGCCGGTGCCGGCGGCCACGGTCGAGGTCTCGGTGCCGCTCGCGGCGAGGGCGGGCGCCGAGATCCCGCCGATCGCGGTCCCGGCGCCGAGGATCACGGCGACGAGCGCGGCCGGCAGCACCCAGCGCGGTACGCGGGACGCCGGCGCGGGTGGGAGCGGCGGGGTGTAGGGCTGCGGGCCGTAGCCCGGCACCCCGTACCCCGGCGGCGGGGCGGACGGGGCGAGACGATGCCCGGCGTTCGGGTCGGGAGGAACGGGGGGACCGGAGCGGTGCCCGGTCGAGGGGTCCGGGCCGAACCGGTGGCCGCCGGACGGCGTGGAGGGCACGGACGGCACGGACGGCACGGACGGCGCGGCCGGCCCGGCCGGGCTGTACCGGTGCCCGGTCGAGGGGTCCGGGGCCAACCGGTACCCGGTGGAGGGGGCGGGTCCGGGCCGGTGCCCGGCCGAGGGGTCGCGGGGCGGGGGGACCAGCGGGCCGGCGGCGCGGTGACCGGCCGTGTGCCGGCCCGCTGCCCCCGCGGGCACGGTCGCGCCGGGCGGCGTCCCGGCCGGTCCCCGCTGCCGCGGCACCGCCGGCCCGTCGCGCTGTCCGTCGCGCTGTTCCCCGCGTTGTTCTTGGCGCTCGTCCTCGCCCGGTTCGTCGTGCTGCCCGGCCATCGTTCCCCCCGACTGCCGTGGAACCCCGTCCCCCGGTTCATCGCCCTCGGGGAGGCGGGCCTTACGCCCCGGAGGAGTGAACCGTGCCCGGCACGGTGTCGTCCACCGGGATCGGCTCCCCGGGGCAGCCGGCGAGGATGCCGGCGATGGCGTCGTGTTCGGCCTGGGTGACCCACAGCCCGTACTTGGCCTTGACCGCGACCTGCCGGGCCACGTAGTCGCAGCGGTAGGCGCGGTTCGGCGGGAGCCAGGTGGCGGCGTCGCCGTCGCTCTTGCGGTTGTTCGTGGGCCCGTCGACGGCGAGCAGGTTGAGCGGGTCGTTCGCGAGACGCTTGCGGGTGTCGGCGTCGAGCTGCTGCGCGCCCTTCTGCCAGGCGTCGGACAGGGCGACGACGTGGTCGATCTGCACGGCCTCGCTGGTGCCCTGGCCGCGGGTGAACGCGATGGTCCTGCTCGTGTACGGGTCGGCGAGGGTGCCGGTGAGGACGATGCAGTCGTGCGTGCCGGGCTTGAAGGTCTCGCCGGTCATGTCCCGGGCCAGGATGTCGTTGCGCTGGTCGCAGCCGTTGCGGTCGACGTCGGACCAGCTGGGGCCGAACTGGTCGCGCGCGTAGCCGGTCTTGGGGGCCCGGCCCTTCACCGGGAGCGTCGCCAGGGTGTCCGCGGCCGTGCCGACCGGCGCCGCGGCCGGGGCGGCCCACGGGGTGACGCGATCGGCGACGGCGGCACAACCGGACGCCGTCAGGAGGACGAGAAGGACTGCGGTGAGGATCCGGGCGCCGTGCACCGGACGATCCTCCCGTCCCGCGCCCGCGCGACCGTGGTGACACGCCGTGACGACTGCGTCACCGCGGTCACCACCACACCCGCAGCTTCGCGGGGTTCATGACCTGCCGGGCCGCCGCGATCCGCGGCTCGCCGGCCTCGTCGAGGACGACGGTCAGCGCGGTGGCGGAGGGCGGCACCCCCGGGAGGTCCGGGGTGGCGAAGCCGGGCTCGCCGTTGACGCGGACCGGGACCCAGCCGGCGGGGTCGAGCGCCGCGCCGTACTGGCGCAGCAGCCCGGTCAGCAGCCGGATCAGCTTGTCGGCGCCCGCGACCGGCCGCAGCGCCGTCCGCACCGCGCCGCCGCCGTCGCTGGTGAGGACGACGTCCGGGTGCAGCACCTCGAGCAGCGCCTCGCGGTCCGCGCGGGCCAGGGCGTCGACGAAGACGGCGAGCACCTTCTCCTCGGCCGCCGCCGGTGCCCGCGGCGGCAGCGGACCGGCCGCGGCGATGACCCGCCGGGCCCGTGCGGCGTGCTGTCGCGCGGCCTCCTCACTGCACCCGAGCACGGCGGCGATCTCGGCGTGGGCCTCGCCCAGGGCGTCGTGCAGGACCAGCGCGACCCGCTGGGCGGGCGTCAGGCGGTCGAGGAGCAGCAGGGCGGCGAGCCGTACGTCCTCCCCACGGACGACGGCGGCGAGCGGCCCCTCGTCGTCGGGTGCGGTGACCAGCGGCTCGGGCAGCCAGGGCCCGACGTAGGTCTCCCGCCGGGCCGCCGCCGAGGTCAGTCGGTCCAGGCAGATCCGGCCGACGACGGTCGTCAGCCAGGCTCGCGGGTCCCGCACCTCGGCAGCGTGCTCGGTCCAGCGCAGCCAGGCCTCCTGCACGGCGTCCTCGGCGTCGGCCAGGCTGCCGGTGATCCGGTACCCGACGCGCAGGAGGTGCGGCCGCAGCTCCTCGAAGTCCACCCGGCTATCCGACCGCGTCGAGCACCGCCGTGACCAGTACCCGGGCGGTCTCGAAGTCCGTGCTCATCACGTTCCGGGTGACGGCCACGGCGATCCCGCGGTCCGGGTCCGCGCCGGCCCAGCTGCCGCCCGCCCCGGCCATGCCGAACACCCGCGGCGCGCCCTGCTCGTCCCACGGCAGGCCCAGGGCGAAGCCGAGGCCCCACCGGCTCGGGTTGCCGTACACCCGGTCGGTGCCGGACGACGACTCGGTGTAGGCGGCCGCCGCGCGCTCGCGGGAGACCACGGTGCCGTCGAGCCAGCCCGCGTACATCCGGGCGAGCGCCCGCGCGGACACCTTGGCCCCCGCCGGGATGTCGGCCGCGAGGACCCGCGGGTCGGAGCCGAGCGCGGCGGTCGGGAACAGCGCCATCGGCACCGCCCGCAGCACCTCGTCGGGCAGGGTGAACCCGCTCGTCTCCGGCACCGGCGCGTCCTCGAGCACGGCCAACCCGGACGGGTTCGGCACGCCGAACCGGATCTCGCCGGGGAGGCCGAGGACGTCCGTGAGGTCCGCGAGCAGGTCGGACAGCTCGCGCCCGCTCGCCCGCCGGGCGATCTCGCCGTTCAGGAAGCCGAAGGTGTAGGCGTGGTAGCCGACGGCGGTGCCCGGCTCCCACCACGGCTCCGCCTCCTCCAGGGCGGTAACCATGCGGGACCAGTCGCAGACGTCGTCGACGGTCACGCCGGCGGGCAGGCCGGGCACGCCGGCGCTGTGGTCGAGGGCCTGCCGCACCGTGACCGACCCCTTGCGGTGCGCGGCGAACTCGGGCCACACCTCGGCGACGCGGGTGTCGTAGCCGAGGAGGCCGGCGTCGACCAGGCGATGCACGAGTGTGGCGGTGGCGCCCTTGCCGACCGACCAGTTGGAGAAGAGGGTCCCGGGTTCGACCGGGCGGCCCGTCGCGGGATCGGCGACGCCGGCGGCCACGTCGACCACCGGCCGCCCGTCGACGTACGCGGCGACCTGCAACCCCCGCTCGCCGCCGGACCGCACCAGTTCGGCCGCCCTCTCCGCCACGATCTCCTGGACGTCGCTCATGCCCACTCCTCTCGTTCCCCGGGGACGGACCGTTGCCGACCCGCTCGGTCATCGGTCGGAGTCCTGGCAGTGTTCTCGACATGACGGCGGCGACGGATTCCGTGGCGGTGTTCGAGGAGCAGCGGCCGCGCCTGTTCGGGCTCGCCTACCGCCTGCTCGGCTCCGCGCAGGACGCCGAGGACGCGGTCCAGGACGCCTGGCTGCGCTGGTCGGGGGCCGACCACGCCGCCGTCGCGAGGCCCGCCGCCTGGCTCACCACCGCCCTGACCCGGCTCTGCCTGACCCGACTGACCTCGGCGCGGGCCCGCCGCGAGACCTACGTCGGCCCCTGGCTGCCGGAGCCGATCCTCACGACCGACCCCGCCGTCGGACCGGCGGAGACGGCGGCGCAGCGCGAGTCGGTGTCGTTGGCGCTGCTGGTCACCCTGGAGCGGCTGAGCCCGCTCGAGCGCGCGGTGTACGTGCTGCGGGAGGCCTTCGGGCATTCGCACGCCGAGGTCGCGGCGATCCTCGGGATCAGCGAGGCGCACTCGCGGCAGCTGCACACCCGCGCCCGGAGCCACCTCGCGGAGGAGCCCACCGCGCCGCCCGAGGCCGACCGGGCGGCGTGGGGCGCCCTCGTCGACCGGTTCCTCGCCGCGGCCCGCGAGGGCGAGATCGCCGAGCTGGAGGCCCTGCTCGCCGCGGACGTCGCCGCGTGGTCGGACGGCGGGGGCCGGGTCGGCGCCGCGCGCCGGCCGGTGGTCGGCCGGGCCCCGGTCGCGCGGTTCCTCGCCGGGGTGTTCGCGAGGTTCACGGCCGGCCTCGAGGGCCGGGTCGCGGAGATCAACGGCGAGCCCGCGCTGCTCGCGTTCCGCGACGGCGAGCTCACCTCGGTGCTGGCGGTCGTCCGGTCCGGCTCGCAGGTCACGGGGCTGCGGTTCGTGCTCAACCCGGACAAGCTCGCCTTCCTCGCCGGGCAGCTGTCACGTTCCGCGGGGCTGCGTGGTCATCCCTCCTGACGGAAGGAGCGGACATGGCCGAAACGCTGGTGACCGGGGGCACGGGCACCCTCGGCAGGGTGCTCGTGGAGCGGCTGCGGGCGACCGGCACACCGACGCGGGTGCTCAGCCGCCGACCCGGCGAAGGGCACCGGGTGGGCGACCTCGCGACGGGGGAGGGGATCGACGCCGCCGTCCGCGGCTGTGCCGTGGTCGTGCACTGCGCGACCGGACGGAAGGACGCCGGGACCTCGGCGCGGCTGGTCGACGCGGCGGTGCGGAACGGGGCGCCGCACGTGGTGTACGTGTCGATCGTCGGGATCGACCGCATCCCGCTCGGCTACTACCGGCAGAAGCTGGCGGTGGAACGGCTGCTCGCCGACTCGGGCCTGCCGCACACGATCCTGCGGGCCACGCAGTTCCACGACCTGGTCGCGGCGATGCTGGGGGTGCTCGGCCGGGTGCCCGGCGTCCTGCCGGTCCCGCGCGGGGTGGCGTTCCAGCCCGTCGACGTGCGGGACGTCGCCGATCGGCTGGTCGCGCTGGCGGCGGGGGAGCCGGCCGGGCGGGTCGCGGACCTCGGCGGGCCGGAGGTGCGGGCGTTCGACGACCTCGCGCGGACCTGGCTCGAGGCCCGGGGACGGCGACGCCGGGTGGTGACGTTCGGGGCGCCCGGACGGCTCGCCGCCGCGGCGCGGTCCGGGGCGAACCTGGTCCCGGAGCACGCGGACGGCCGCATCACCTTCGAGCAGTACCTGGAGGGCGCGGGGGTGGCGTCGTGACCGCGGTGGGCGAGGCGCGCCGCGTCGAGGTGGGCGGGCTCGCGGTCCGCGCCGGGCTGTGGTTCCTCGCGCTGACCGAGGTGGCCGTCGGGATGTGGGCGCTGTTCGCGCCCGCGGGGTTCTACGCGGGCTTCCCGGCCCCGGGACACCCGTGGGTGTCGCTGCTGCCGCCGTACAACGAGCACCTGGTGCGCGACGTCGGGGCGCTGAGCCTGGCGCTGACGGTCGCCCTGGTCGGGGCGGCGCTGCGGCCGGAGCGGCGGCTCACCGTCGTCGTGCTGCTGGCCTTCCTCACCGCGACCGTGCCGCACGCGATCTTCCACAGCCTCCACCTGCACGGCTTCCCGGCGGTCGACGCCGTGGCGCAGACGGTCGGGTTCGCGCTGCAGCTCGGGGTGGGGCTGGCACTCCTCGTGGGCGTGTCGCGACGGCGTGTCGTTCACTCGTCCGAATGACGGAGTGTTTTTCGCGCTCTCCCAGGTCCGTCTGATGTAACGCTCAGGTTCGCGGCGCAGATTCGTAGGCATGAGCTTCTCCGCCGGACCCCTCGCCGACACGCTGACCGCGCTCGGTGCCGCCGCCGCGATCGCCGTGCTGCTCCTGGTCGCCGGCGCGCCGCTCCTGGTCGACCTCGTCGGGCCGCGCACGCGGCGGCTCCCCGGCGGCGCGGTGGGCACCCTGCCGACCGCGGTCCCGGCGGCAGAGGCGGCTCCGGCATCCCCGGCTCCGGCGGCTCCGGTGGCTCCGGTGGCTCCGCAGGAGGGGGCGCCGCAGGAGGTGGCTCCGGCGGGTGAGGTCGGTGGGCCGGGTGCGGGACCAGACCCGCTCGCCGGGTCGGACGCCGGCGCTACGCCGCTCGAGGTGCCGAGGCAGGCCGGCCCGGCCGACGCGGAGCCCGCGGAGGCGCCGGAGCAGGCCCGCTGCACGCTCACGGTCCGGGGCGCGGCCCGGGAGATCAGCCTCCCGCTCCAGCGCGGCGCCCTCGCCCCGGTGATCCCGCTACCGCGCCCGGTCTCCCGCTTCAGCTGACCGGAGGTTCACCGAGGGCGAGGTCGCTCGTCGAGCCCCGCACCCGATCCGACACGCCGTCGGAGACCGACATCGCGTGAGCCGGAGGGCCGAACCAGATCCGTCCCTCGGCTGCTGCCGGACCGACGATCTCCCAGCCTGTGGGACCGTGCCGGATCTCCGTGGCCGCCCTGCGGCGCCACCATCCCGCCACCTCGTGCGGCAGCGCGTGCCACACGTGGGGGTCGTCATGGACAAGCGCGAGCAGCTCCTCGTATGCGTTCACGACGCGGGGATCACACGCATAGTCCGGATGAGTGAGTGCGAGGGCCATCCCGCCGCGCGCACGGAGGTACCCGACCTTGCGGCACCACAGTCGACCATCGGTGTGCGAGAGGATGGCGAACAGCGTGTGGTCCTGAGGCAGCGTGATGGGGAGCTCGACCAGATCGTCGTTCAGGAACGGCCAGACCGTGCAACAGCCGCCGGGCTGAGGCTCGTACGGGTCCGTGTCGGTCGACGACGAGTCGTAGGCGAAGCCGAGCTGGGGCATCCACTCCCACCTACGCTGGGTGGCGGGAGCTCGAAACCCCACTGCGGCCCAGCGAGCCGCGGCGGCGTGCATGGCCGGAAGCCGCTGCCGGAGGAAGCGGGCCGACCCGAGATCCCGTCCGTCGTGCCGGAGGCCGTGGACGCCCACCTCGCATCCCTCGTCCCACAGCGTTTGGACCACGTCGTCCGGTACCACGTACCTCTCGGCGACCAGGTTCCACGACGATCGGAGACCGTAGGCGCGCTCGCGGGCTCGCAGCAGGTCGCGTTGGCAGAGGCCTGCGGCCGTCTCGACGTCGTGGGTCAGCACCATCGCCCACGAGGCTCCGTCCGGCCATGGTGCCAGCCAGGGCACCGGCCGACCGGCAAGATCGCCGAGCAGGTGGAACATCCAGTCGTAGAAGCCGTGCAGGCCGTCCTCGATGGGCCAGCCCGGAAACGACGCGCGGCGCTGGAGTCGGGTGAAGGCACGGCGAAGACCCAGCTGCACCCTACGCGGCATCAGCGGGCGCACGAGGTAGTAGGTCGACAGCGCTGCCCCCCGCATCAGCCGTTGGATTCCTGATCGGTCTGCTCGCCGGTATCGCTCGCTCCAGAGCGTCGCCATCACCTCGCCGGGGTCGAACGGCAACAGGACGCTGCCGTCCTTCCCGTGCCGCCACACCGAGCCGATCGCTCGGCCTGCGTCGTCCCGCAACGTCTCCCTCGGCTGCCATTGCCCGTCGAACCCGTTCCCGCGGTGCCCGAGGGCAAACCGGACCCTGTCGTCGTCGAGGACTCGGCCGGCAAGGCGGTACCCTGCGCAGTCGAAGCGGATCGGCCGGCGTCTTGCACCGCCGTCCGGCAGAGCGCGATACCAGTACAGGCTCGTCGTCGAGTCCGGGACGGGCCAGAGCCTAGCCAGCACGGGGTCGTCCAGGGTTGCCGGCGCAGCCTGCTGCCGGATCCGATACGGCACCCGGAAGTAGTCGAAGAAGGCGAAAGGTTCGACCGACTCGAAAGCCACCTCGGGGACTGACATCAGAGGCTCCGGTGCCGCGCGAGATAGGGCAGGTGTGCCACCTCGTAGAACCACGGGAGGGGGTCCCGAAGGGAGAGCACAGCCTCGGTGTCGAGACGCCTGAGGGTGCGCAGGTAGTCCCCGGGGTGGAGAGAACCCCGCGCGATGTCGCGCCCGGCGTTCGGAAGGTCGGTGAGCAGGCGAATCCATTTCACGCCCGCGCGGGTCGAGAGCGTGCTGTCCGGCGGACCGACACCGAGTTGGTCGCGGAACAGCAGGTACGGGAAATCGACTCCGGCGGCTGCCCCCAACGAGTGGTAGCCCCACGTACGGGCGTTCACGTCCAGCAGCTTGAACTCGCCGTCCCGTCGGTCCCGCTTGTACTCCAACTCGACGAGCCCCTGGTAGCCGATCGCCGATAGGAACCGGAGCGACGGCTCTTCGAGGTGCGGCAGATCGACCGTCTCGACGAACGTGCTCGCCCGCCCGAAGTCCGACGGGTGTTGACGGCGTCGTCGCACGGTCATCCGGGCGAGCGCGCGGCCGTCCCGCACGAGCGCACAGTACGCGTACTGCTCCTCGCCGCCGCCGGGGACGAGCTGCTGAACGAGCACCTCACCGTCGCCCACGATCTCGGTCGCCCGCTGTACCACGCGCACGAGATCCCGTGGATGGTCCACCCGCCACGCCTTGACCCCGGTCTGGTAGAAGAAGTGCTCCTTGATCGCCGGCTTGACGACGAACGGGCCGGCGTCGTGTACGGCGGCCAGATCCGATGCCGTTCGCAGAACCCACGTCCGCGGGTGCGGGATGCCGGCCTCCGCGGCGATGCGATAGGTCTCCCGCTTGTCCCAGCACGATTGGACGGCGCGCCAGTCCGCAACCGGCACCCGCCAGCGTCGGGAGAGATCGTCCCGATGGCGCGCGAGCGCCGCCACGGTCTCGTCCCTGGTGGGGTACAGAACCCATCCGTCGAGGCCCCACCGCAGGCGGAGATCCTCGAGGCTGCTCAGCGTCTCGCGCTCCCCGCGTAGGCTCGGGACCCGGTGGAACCCCTGCACGTAACGGGAGGCGCGGGAGACGGAGCGCTCGTCGTCGAGAACGCGCACGGGTATCCCGCGTCGCCCGAGGCTGCGGGCTACGCCCAGACCTTGGTAGTCGCCGCCGATGACGACCGCCCCCAGTGCAAGCTGTCGGCTGCGAGGGGCCTCGTTCGGCTCGAGCCCGACCACCGCCGCCATCATTCGACCGCCGCGAGGTCGGAACGGGCCGGGGCCGCCGCAGATCGGTGGCCGGTCGCGATCCGCGTCAATTCGCTGCTGGCGTACCAGCTGCCCGCGACGAACCGCATGATCGGCCCGAAGGTCCACGCAGCAGGAGCTCCGACGAAATGCAGCCCCGGTACCGAGGACTCGAGTCCCGCCTTGAGCAGGGGGTAGCCACCCGCTCTCGCGACTCCGGACGCCAGGCCGGGCGCCAGGAAGGAGTACTGCTCGATGTCGACCCGGTACCCGGTGCCGAGGAGAACGTGGTCGACGTCCGTCTCCGTTCCGTCGGACATTGCGACGCGGACGCCTCCCGAGGCGACCGGCACGATGGAGCGCGGTTCGGCGGCCAGTCGGATCGGTACCGCGCGCAGCCTTGGCAGCAGCCAGGCCGCGCCTGCCGGTCGGACTGCTCGATACGCCAACGGCTCCTGCAACCCTCTCGGGAGCCGGCCGAAGAGGTTCGGCACCGCGACCAGGCGTGACAGCCCCATCGGGCCGACGTCCGTCGGCGCGTAGACGAGCGGTGCCAGCCGGCCGAGCTTGCGGTGGTACTTCCCGCCATGCAACCAGTTGATCCGGCGCGCGCGCACGACGACCTCGACGTCCGTGTCGCACTCCCGGAGCAGCGCCGCCGACTCGAGGGCGCTCTGGCCACCACCCACCACGAGCACCCGGCGCCCGCTGAACACCGCGAGATCCCGGTGCTCCGAGGTGTGGGACACGAGGTCGGGAGGCAGCCCGGCCGCGACGGCGGGACGATGGACGAACGACGCGATACCCGTCGCAACGACGACCCGGCGCGCGCGGACGCGTTCACCGTCGGCGAGATCGAGGGTGAAACCCTGGCGGTCGCGGTCCAGGACCGCGACATGTCGGCGGTCCACGTCCTCGGCGACCTTCCGCTGCACCCACGACCCGTAGTCCAGGAACCTGTGCAGGGGATAGGGAAGCGTGACCGGCTCCCCGACGTCCTCAGCGTAGGAGTCCAGCGACAACGGGCCGCAGTGTTCGGCGATGCTGGTGGCGGTCCGGTTGGAACGGAGCAGCATCCCTTTCGGCATGGTGCGCCAGAAGGACATGGGCTCGCCGAAGAGGCGGACGTCGACCCCTGCCCTGCGCAGGTGCGCGGTGGCGGCGAGTCCGTAGGGTCCGGCTCCGACGACCGCTACCTCAGAGCTGATCACTCTCACTCCATTCCCGGAGGCTCGTGTGGACTCCTCCGTGCGGTCGTTGCCGGTCGGCGATCACCGAACCGGAGGGGGGTGGCGGCATGACCGACAGATAGGTGGCTGCCTGGCGTTCCCAGCTCAGTTCCTCGGCGACCCGCCGCCGGCCCAGCAGGCCAAGCTCGGCCCGGCGGGCCGGGTGGCCGAGCAACGCCTCGACGGCATCGGCGAAGGCGTCCACGTCACCCGGTGGGACGAAGACGCCGCCGTCGCGCACCGTCGCCGCGGTCTCGGGGAGGTCGAAGGCGACGACCGGGAGACCGAAGGCCATGTACTCCATGGCCTTCACCGGTGACACCTCGGGCTGCAGCGACGTGTCGAGTCCGATCCGGGCCTCTGCGAGCCGAAGGTAGAGCTCCCGCTCCGACAGCCATCCCGGAAGGGAGACCCAGGGCTCGAGGGCCATCGACCTCGCCTGCCGCCTCAGGTCCTCGAGACATTCCCCGTCCCCGAGCAGGAGGAAGCGGCAGTCCGTCCGACGCCTGCGGTGCACCAGTTCGGCGCACACCTCGAGAAGCAGGTCGAGCCTGTCCTGCCGACCCATCTTCCCCGCCCAGCACAGGAGATGACCCGGCTCGTCGCGGTTCTCGACGGCCCGGCACGCGGCAGCGATGTTGGCCATCAGGGGGCCGTTGCGGACGACCGCGACACACCGTGGGTTCGCGCCGGCACCGATGAGACGATCTCGGAGGTGATCGTTGACGACGATGGACCGGTCCGCGACGCACTGCGTCCGTCGCTCCAGCCAGCGGAGTGCCTTCAGCACGGGCGCGGGACGCAGTGTGTAGCGAGCGGCGAACAGTTCGGGCATCAGATCGCGCTGGTCGACGACGACAGTCGCGCCGGTGAGGCGGAGCAACCAGGCGAGCGGGAAGTAGATGTCCGGGGGCTGGCAGAACTGGACCACGTGAACGGGATGGCGTAGGCGAACACGGACACAGAGCAGGGCGGCCCAGCCGAACGCGAGCGTGTACTCGCGAAGGTAGCCGGCAGCATGTCGGGGTTCCTTGAACGGCGGGTGTTCGAGGAGCGTCAGCCCGGACATCGCCCGGAATGGGGCGTTCTCCGGCGCGCTACGGGTGACCACCGTAACCCGGTACCCCGCGTCGAGCAGGGTCGGGACCTGCTTGCGCAGTCGGTGGTCCATCCCCAACGGGATGTTCTCGACCACGATCAGGATCTCCCGGGCGCTACGCCTCGATCCGCCCGATTTCCTCGTCCGCCACGTCATCCGCGTCCCCCTCCCGGCCCGGGATGGTCCCGGCGCTGCGGCTCATCGTCGCGGGCCGGGCTCGCCGTCCGGATCGCTCAAACGACGTACATCACCTCGTCCGGGTTCCTGAGCCCGACCTGGCTCCGACCGAGCATCGGCCGTGGGTCGTCTACGTCGTCTGCGGGATGCTGCTCGAACGCCTCCTCCGCGAGGCTGCTGAGCGGCGCGATCGGCATCCTCCTGCGCTGTCGTTATCAAGGGGGCAGGGCTTTGGCTCCACGACCGGCTCCAGGCCGCAGCACCGTTCGAACGAGGGGCGTCCCCGGAGGAGGCGCCGGCGGCGTCCGACCTGCTCTGGCACGAACGGGACTCGCCCTGGGGGTCGCAGCCGCACTCCTGCTCGGGGGATGCGTCGCCGGGCCGTCGACAGCTCCGACAGCAGCACGGCCGCCGCACATCGCCGTGTCGCTCACCTTCTCCGACGGCCACCGCAACCAGTACGACAATGCCCGGCCCGTGCTCCTCGCGCACAGGATGCGGGCGACCTTCTACGTGGTCAGCAGCTGGATCGATCAGCAGCGCGCGTGCTGCATGGCGTGGTGGCAGATCGACGACCTGTACCGCGACGGCAACGAAATCGGCGGGATGGGCCGGGACCACCTGGATCTCGGCGTGCCCTCACCCGGGCCTTGGCGACAGGACGTCGAGCAGAAGCGGGCCCAGGTCTGTGACGATCGTCAACGGCTGGCCGCTCGAGGCTACGACCCGCGGAGCTTCGCCTATCCCAGCGGAGCGGTCGGTGCAGCCTTCCCCGACGGCACGACCGCCCGCGACATCGTGCGCGCCTGCGGCTACTCGACAGCACGGGCTGTGGGAGGCGGATCGACTGCTGCGCCGGCCGACGCACTACCGCCGGTCGATCCCTTTGCCCTTAGGACGGCGGCCCGGCCGGATACCGGCCCGATCACCCTGCCGAGCCTCACCGATGCCGTGACGGCCGCCGACCACGACGGCGGGTGGGTGCCCATGGCGTTCGACCAGGTGTGCCGCCGCGACACCCCTGACTACACGGAGTGCATGGCAACCCCCCACGCTGTGGAGGACACGACGCTGAGCGCGTTCCTCGACTGGCTCCAGGCGGCCGGGCGGCCCGGTGGCGCGCCTGCCGGGACCGTCGTCGAGACCGTGCGCGAGGCGATGGGTGTTCCCGAGCAACCGCCGCTCCCGTCCCGGCCGACGATCGTCTCGCTGACGTTTGACGACGCGCACCCGTCGCAGTACCTGGTTCGTCCCGTACTGCTCGACCACGGCGTCCGGGCCACATTCTTCGTCAACAGCGGGCTCGTCGATCGGGGCAAGGGCGCGGCCATGACGTGGGACCAACTCCGGGAGCTGGCCGCCGACGGCAACGACATCGGCGGGCACACCGTCGACCACCTCGACCTGTCCGCGCTCGCGCCGGCCGACGTTCACACGCAGGTCTGTGCAGACCATGATCGATTGGTCGCCGAGCGACTGAACCCCGTGAGCTTCGCGTACCCCGAGGGCGGGGTGAACCCGGACATCGAGCGTACCGTGCAGCAGTGCGGCTACCGTTCCGCGAGGGCGGGGGGTTCGGTCACGCCGGTCGGCCCCATCTACAGCGAATCCCTGCCTCCGCGCGACCCCTATGCGACCATGGCGCTCGGGGGCGCGACGGGCCCGCTGCGCTCCGACTACCTGCAGTCGGCAGTCTCCTCGGCGGCAGCGCACGGCGGTGGGTGGCTCCAGATCGTCTTCCACATGGTGTGTCAGCCCTCCACCCCCGACTACGCGCGGTGCATCAGTACTCAGACGCCGATCGAGATCGGCGAGCTGCGGGACTTCATCGACTGGCTCACGACGAGGGCGCCACCCGACACCACCGTCCGCACGGTGGACTCGGTCATGGCCGACCGGTGAGGGCCGTCGCGGTCCTCGGCCTCGTCCTCGTCCTGGTTCTTCCCGCGTGCAGTTCCCAGTCGCAGTCCGCAGAGTCCGCACCGGCGCCGTCGCCCCCGCCGACGGCGCCCGCAGCGCCGTCCCCGCCCCTCTCCGCACGAACGGTCGTGGTCGACGGTGATCGCCTGGTGGACGGGACGGGCCAGCCCGTGCGGCTCCTCGGGGTGAACCGGTCGGGGACGCAGTACATGTGCACCGAGGGACCGAACGTGTTCGACGGCCCCACGGACGACCACGCCGTCGCCGCGATGGTCGCCTGGCGGATCACAGCCGTTCGGATCTCGCTCAACGAGCAGTGCTGGCTGGGGATCAACGGGCTTCCGGTCGCCTATCCGGCCGCGGTGTACCGGAGGGCGATCACCGACTACGTCGACAGACTCATCCGAGCGGGCCTCTACGTCGTGCTCGACCTGCACTGGAACGCCGCCGGGACCGCCCAGGCCCGGAGCCAGCAGCCGATGGCCGACCGGGATCACGCAGGCGCCTTCTGGACCAGCGTGGCAGCGACGTTCAAGGACCGCACGGCTGTCCTGTTCGATCTCTACAACGAGCCGTACCCCGATCACGACAGCGATTCGGAGGCCGCCTGGCAGTGCGTCCGCGAGGGGGGCGTGTGTCCCGGGGTCGACTTCGTCGCCGCCGGGATGCAGGAGCTCGTCGACGCGGTGCGTTCGACGGGCGCACAAAACCCCCTTCTCGTCTCGGGTCCGCAGCATGCCGGAACGCTCACGGAGTGGCTCGCTCACCGGCCCCACGACCCGCTGCAGCAGGTCGCGGCGACCATCCACATCTACGGCCCACCCCCGGACGCGTCGCCCTGCTGGACGGCGACCTGCTGGGTCGACATGCTCGAGCCGCTCGCCCGGGACGTGCCCGTCGTCATCGGCGAGATGGGCAATACCGACTGCACGCCGACCGTCGTCGCACCTCTCATGACGTGGGCGGACCGGGCCGGCGTCAGCTACCTCGCGTGGTCCTGGGTGACGAGCAGCTGTGCCGTCGAGCCGGCCCTCATCTCCGGCTACGAGGGGACACCGACCCCGTACGGGGTCGGTGTCCGTGATCACCTACGGAGCCGCTGAGTGGTGAGGATCCGTTCCGTGGTGCGACCTCTGAGTGCTCGCTCATGCCTCACTCACCCTCGGAGCCCGACGAGCCCCTCTCGCCGGGCGTCTCGGTTCCGGAACACGAACCGGCCGACGTCGCACTGGCTTGCGCACCGTTCACGGGCAGCGTCGACGGATCCGGTGCCGCTTGCTCGAGCCGGTCGGAGTAAGAAGGCCCGGGCGCTCCCTCATGGTCCGGAACCGCACGTCCGCGCGGCCGGCGCTGGGGGAGCGGCCGGCTCAACGAGCGTCGAGACCCCTGCTCCGAGGTCACGAGAACGGTGCCGACGAACTCGGCACCCACCTGCGTCAACTCGGCGACCGCTCGGTCGACCTCTGCGGCCGGCGTGCCTGTGCCGACGACGAGAACGACGCCGTCGGCCGAGGCGATCAGACGAACGGCGTCGGCAGACTCGAGAACGGGAGGGGCTCCGACGACCACGTGACTGAACGACCTCGTGAGCGTGGCGGAGGTCGTCGACCACGCGCGTTCGGAGATCCGACGACCGAGGTCGGGTCCGGGCTGTCCAGCGCCGAGCAGGGCCGGCCCGGCAGCCTCTCGTCGCACTGCGGCCTCGACGGGCACCCGCCCGGCCAGGACGTCGAGCAGCCCGGGACCCGTCGTCGACCTCCCTGCGGCGCCCGCCCGGGTGTCGCCGTCCACGACGACGACGTGTCGGCCGTCGACGAGCAGGGCTGTCGCCAGCCGGCGGCCGAAGGTCGCGACGGCGACGTCGCCGACGCCGGTCAGAACCAGGACGTTTCCGTGAGCCCGTGCGCGCGGGACCAGGCGCCCGCTCCCGGACCGCTCGACGGCAGCCCTGATCCGCTCGGCCAGGATCTCGTAGGCGACGTCGTCGACGGTCTCCCCGCCGGATGCATCCGCGCCATCGTCCGTCGCCGATCGGTCCGCATCCGGTCCAGGGGTGAGGGGCGGAACCTCACCGAGGACGTTCAGCCCTCGCGCCTCCAGGCCGTCCGACCCGCGGATGCGGTGATCGAGCCTGTCCCTCGCCATGGCCACTAGCAGGCCGAGCAGTCCTCCGACGACCAACCCGATGAGGATGTTCAACCCCGTCTTCGGGCTGCTCGGACCCGACGGGGCCGCGGCGGGCGTGAGGACGCGAGCGCGCTCCGGCAGGGTCGGAATGGGCTCGGTGTCCTTGTACGTGACGAAGGCTTCGGCGACTTCCTGGGCGCACTCGCGTGCGGCGTCCGGCTGTTCGCGGGTACAGGCGATCTCCAGGACATGAGTGTCGACCGGGACCGTGACGGCGAGGTCCTGGCGAAGTTCCCCCAGCGGGACTGCCAGTCGTCGGGCGGCGGTCGAGACGACGAGGTCCGAAGAGGCGATCTCCTTCTCCGTACCCATGCTCGGTTCCTGCGGTGGCGGGTTGCTGGAGGAGACCAGGGGAAGGACGACGACCCGCGCCGTCGCCTCGTACAGGGGTGTCTGCCACCAGGAGAAGACCGCGGCACATCCCGCCACCAGCAGGGCGATGCCGGCCACCCACGACCATCTGGCTCGTAGGAGGCGGGCGGCACCGCCGGCCGGCCGCCCGGCCACCCGCGGTACGACATCTGTCATCGCTGGACTCTCCCGTCGTGCTCGTGATGTGGAAGTCGAGGGGGTCCCGCCGGTCGGACGACGAGGTCCGCCGTCGCGGTCCTCGGGTCGGTCGAGGCGTCCCGTCGTCTCGCCTCGAGCGCCGCGGCCAGGGCGAGGAGGATGAAGAGGAGGTCACCGGAGCCGCGGTAGGTGAGATGCGGGTCGAAGAGCATCAGCACGGCCACGACGAGGACGGCGACGAGGACTCCCGTCGCGACGACCCCTTCGAGGTCCGCGCGCCGCCCTGCTCGCCAGCCGTACCGAAGGGCCAGCGCCACGAACAGGATGTAGGAGGCCAGGAGGGGAAGACCACCTCCCCAGAGCAACCACGTGTAGCCGCTCTCGATCCACACCCATGGCAGTGCGAGGGTCCGCGGGCTCGGCACCCGCGCGCTCGGTTGGACGCCGAGGACGAAGTTGTAGTCCGAGAAGAGACGCGGCCAGAAGTAGTTGCGGAGGTTTTCGAGCCTGCCCACCCAGCTCTCCGGCAGACCCGACACCCGACCGAACCCTGAGAGTCGGGTCGCGATCACCGATTGCAGCGGCCATGCCGCGGCGAGGGTGACCAGCCCGAGCAGGACCGGTAGGCGTGCGCGACGGAACAGGAGTCCCAGGGCGATGATGACGACGACCAGACCGATGGCCGCCGAGAACTGACCGGATGCCAGGGTGCCGGCGACGAAGAGCGCGCCGAGAGGAGCCAGCAGGGACAGCCGAGCAGCACCTCGCCACCAGAGTGCGGCCACCAGCGCGAGATTGAAGAGCATCAGGTCGGCGGTCGCCGCCGCCAGACCCAGGGTGGCGCTACCCCGGTTGTTCGTCACGAGCGACGTGTCGCCGAACGGCGCGTAGAAGGAGTCCAGGAATCCCTCGACGCCGAACAGGTCGAGTGCCTGCAGCACCGCGATGCCGGCGACGAGGCTCGCAGAGGCGATCGAGATCCACAGACACCGGTTCACCTGACTGGCGACGCGTACGCCCGCACGCACGACCGCGTAGAGCGCAAGATACTTCCAGAGGACCACCGCGTACGAGACGTCGTCGTCCGTGATCGGCACATCGCGAAGGGCCATCCAGAGCAGGGGCACGATCGAGTTGCACACGGCCATCAGGACGAGCGACGCGGCGATCGGACCGATGCGGGGGCGGACTCGGTCCCCGGTCCTGAGGTTCCATATGCCGCGTGCGCACAGCGCGGCCGCGCACAGCAGGAGCAACGCCTCGTTCGGCCGTAGCGCCGGGACGAGGCGTCCCCTGTCGATTCCGGCCAGGAGCGGTGTCAGGCCGGTGAGCAGGTACGCCGCCCACGCGGGGCGTGCGACGACGAGGGCTCCCAGGCCGAGGGCGAGAGCGACAACGAGTACCAGCAGCGGAGCCCGGGCGGTCGCAGCCCCGACGACGATCGCCCCGGACAGTACCGAGGCGAGGACTGCCATCGAGCAGCGGTCCGCCGAGCGTGGCATCGCGACACGAAGGGTCATCTCGTGACCTCCGCACCCTCGACCGCGAGATCACGTCGCCTGCGCCGCAGCGCCGCGAGGAGCCAGGCTGCCTCCGGTGCGCGCAGTGCACACTGGACCCCGAGGTAGGCGGCACCGCCGACAAGGCACGTGACGGCGGTGCCCGCCAGGACCAGGCGATGGTCGGTCGCCCCCGAGAGCAGGTGGGCGCCCACCCAGAGCGGACCGGCCATGACGACCGCCGAGGCGAGTGTCCGCAGCGCGGACGGGACGAGCCGCTCGCGTCCCCCCGGAAGCCCGGACAGCAGAGAGGAGACCCGATGGGTCGCTCCGGCGATCGCCGCGGCCGACACCGCCAGACCGACGACCGCGACCACCGCGGCACCGTGAACCGTCATGGCCACGGCGAGGAGCGCGAGGCACGTCGCCGTCTTGAGCGTAGTCGAGACGAGGGGGGATCGCGTGTCCGACCGGGCGTACGAGGCATAGATGGTGACGAGGAAGGCGGTCTCCGCGACCACACCCGGTGCGAGCGCGAGGAGCGCGGCCGCGACGAGGGCGTCGCCGCCGTCGGCGACCATGCGGCCGTAGGAAACGGTCAAGGCGAGCGGCTCGCAGAGCACGGCGAGGACGGCCGCGGCAGGAGCGGCCACGAAGAGCGCGAACCGCAGCCCGCGCACAGTGGTGTCGCGGAAGGCGGGGTCGTCGTTCCGCTGGTGCAGCCGGGACAACCGAGGCAGCAGCGAAAGCGCGACCGGCGTGGCGCCGAGCGCCAGCGGGAGGAAGAAGAAGTTCTGGGCGACCTGATACGCGATCACGCCTCCCGCGACACGGTTGGCGACGAAGAGGACGCAGAGCAGTTGGACCGCCTCGAGCGCGGCCTGGAGCAGCGCGGGCAACGAGCGCCGCACCAGGGCCTTGACCTCGGCGTCGCGCCAGCCGAGAGCCGGTCGCAGAACTATGCCGGTGCGCCGGGCGCCGTACCACTGGAGCGCGGCGTGCAACCCGACCGCCGCGGTCGTGCCGAGGCCGAGGAGGAGGATCTCGCCCAATGGGATGTCGCTCAGGGACGACGGGACCGGATAGCACAGCCCCGTCGCGACGAGGACCGCGATCGAGCCGAGGTTCTCGACGGCCGGGGCCCCCGCCGGGAGGGCGAAGCGCCGGTGCGCGTTCATCACCGCTGCCGAACACGCCACGACGGCGTACAGGAACACCTGCGGCAGGAGCAGGAGCAGGAAGAGCCGGGCGATGCGCTCCTGCTGCTCGGCGTCGGCGGCCGCCACCGATCCCAGTGCGGTCAGTTGGAGCAGGAGGGGCGCCGCGAGGAAGGCGACGGGCAGGAGACTCGCGACCCCGAGCAGGCTCAGTCCCAGGACGCCTCCGCCGAGTCGCTCACATGCTGCGCGTCGCCCGTGGTCGATGTGACCCACCAGGGCGGGGACCAGCAGCGACGACATGAGCGAGCCGGCCAGCAGGCCGTAGTACACGATGTTGGGCAGGGCGTTCGTCGCCTGGTAGGTGTTGCCGAAGTACGTGGGCCCGAGCACCGCGGCCGTGACGGCGACGCGGACGAACCCGGTCATCCGGCTGACCATCGTCCACGACGCGACGACGACGGAGTCACCGACCGCCCCGGTCGGGGCGGACAGTCCGTCGGGCTCCGCGGCGCGTTCGGACCGGCGCCTGATCCTCATCGCGCTTCCCGACTGGCCAGCACCCCTGCCGTACGGACAAGGATCGACACGTCGAGGAGCAGAGTGCGGCGCCGTGCGTACTCGACGTCGAGGTCCAGGGCCTCGGTCATGCTCAGCCGGCTCCGTCCGCTCACCTGCCAGAGGCCGGTGATACCAGCGGGGACGCTGAACCGTTCCCGGTGCACGTCCCCGAGAAGGTCGGTCTCCCACGGCAGCATCGGACGCGGCCCCACCAGCGACATGTTCCCCTGAACGACGTTGATGAGCTGAGGGAGCTCGTCGAGGCTCGTGCGCCGCAGGATCGCACCGAGCCTTGTCACCCGGGGATCGTCGTCGAGCTTGTAGAGGCCGTCGCTCACCGCGTTCCGGACGTCGGCATCGGTGAGCATCCGCGTCACGTACTCGCGGTGCAGGTGGTCGCTGCACCCGGACCTCATAGTCCGGAACTTGTACATCTCGAAGGGCTGCTCGTGCTGACCTATCCGGGTCTGACGAAACAGTGCCGGCCCCGGAGAGCAGACCCGTACGAGGACGGCGAGCGCGAGGAACAGGGGCGACAGCACCACCAGGGCAGGCGCGGCGACGGCCAGGTCGAGACAACGCTTGCCCCGAAGTCTGGCTCGGCGCACTCCGGCCTCGGGAGGCGCCGTGACGACCGAACTCTCACAGACCAACTCCGATCACCGCCTCACGGCCGATGCGCTTCAGAGCGGCGCAGACGCGATCTACCTGGACCGAGGACATGTGTGGGAACAGGGGAAGGGACAGGACGTGCCGCGCAGCCGCCTCGGAAGTCGGTAGGGCCCTGTCGGCGAACCGGCGGTACGCCGGCTGAAGGTGGCAGGGCACCGGGTAGTGCACGGCGGTGTCGATTCCCTCCTCGTCGAGGATGGCCATGGCCCGCCGTCGATCTGGAACCTGCACCACAGCCAGGTGCGGAGCGGCCCATGCACCCGGTGCGACCGTCACCGGACGGATCGGGGCGTCCTCGAGTTCGGTGTGATAGCGGTGCACGATCTCTCGGCGTGCCGCGATCCACTTGTCGAGGTGGCGGAGCTTCGTGGAGAGCACGACCGCTTGGAGCGTGTCCAGGCGGCTGTTGGTGCCCACCACGACGTGGCCGTGGTGGGATCCGCCGGACGGCCGACCATGATTTCGAAGCGCCCGCAACTCACGGGCCAGGGCAGGGTTCGAGGTGACGACGGCCCCGCCGTCACCGAACGCTCCTAGGGTCTTCCCGGGGTAGAAGCTGAAGCAACCCGCGATCCCGAGCGAGCCCACACGGCTGCCCCGCCAGCGTGCGCCGTGAGCCTGGGCGGCGTCCTCGATGACCACGAGGCCCGCTGCGATCGCGAGGCTGCTGATCGAGTCGACGTCTGCCGGTTGGCCGTACAGGTGAACCACGATCACAGCCCGTGTGCGCGGCGTGATCCTGCGGGACACCGTGTCGGCCGTGAGGAGGAGCGTTTCCGGGTCGACGTCCGCGAACCGCGGCGTGGCCCCGGCGAGGACGACGGCGGCAGCCGTGGCGATGAACGTGTTGGCGGGGAGGATCACTTCGCAGCCACGGCCGATACCGAGGGCGCGCAACGTGAGGGTCAGGGCGTCCGTTCCGTTGGCGACGCTCACGGCCTCGGTCGCCCCGCAGTACGCCGCCCACTCCCGCTCGAAGTCGCCGACGGCGGAGCCCCCGACGAACTGGCCGTCGTCGATCGCCGACGACCACCCGGCCTCCACCTCGTCACGTACCTCATCCGTCGCCAACGTCAGGTCGAGAACGGGGACACGCTCGTCCATCAACGATCCGTCCCGAGCAGGGACGCGGTCAGGGAGTGTCCGTCGCGTTCGGCCGCTCCGTCGCCGGAGGCAACGGTCCCGGTGGAGCCGCTCGATCGTCGGTCGCGCACCTCGTCGAGCCCGACCTTGCGCTGGGTCTGGAGGGCCAGCTGCAACGCCTCGAGGACCTCGACGACGGCGAGCCCGTTCCAGCCGTCCGTTCGCGGGCGCCGCCCCGTGAGACAGCAGTCGGCGAAATGGCGGTCCTGGTTGACGAGGGGCTCCTCCGGTCGCAGGAAGGGCACCGTGATGTCGCCGTACCGGTACACCATGGGAGCCTGCGTCATGTCGCCGGTGTCGGCCGCCGGGTCGACACCCTTGTCGTGGATACGCACGAGGTCCTCGGCGGCTAGATCGTCGTAGACCGCCATCTTGCGGCTGCCGACCAGGGTCATCCGCCGGACCTTGCAGGGGTCGAGCCAGCTGACGTGGATGTTGGCCGCGAGGTGGACGTCGCGGAAGTAGAGACGCAGGTACGCGACGTCCTCGAACCTGCGGTGCGCGTGGCGCGAGCCCCAGGCCTCCACGGCGACCGGTGGCCGGCCGAGGACGTGGTTGATGATCGAGATGTCGTGTGGTGCCAGGTCCATCACCACGTTGACGTCACCTTGGTAGAGACCGAGGTTGAGCCGTGCGGAGTCGATGTAGTAGAGCTCGCCGAGTTCGTTCTCCTCCACCAGCTCCCGCAGTTTCCAGACCGCCGCGTTGTACTCGAAGGTGTGGCCGACCATGAGGACCCGCTCGGCGCGGTCTGCGGCCCGGATCAGTCGCAGAGCGTCAACGGCAGTCGTGGCCAACGGCTTCTCGACGAGGACGTGCTTCCCCGCCTCGAGCGCCCGTAGCGCCAGGGGGACGTGCGTCGTCGGCGGCGTCGCGACGACCACGGCGTCGACGAGCGGGAGGGCTTCCTGCAAGGTCGTGGAACACGCTGTTCCGGGAAAGGCCCGACCGAGGGCGGCCAGGCGGTCCTGCCGCCCGTCGACGAGCACGACTCCGTCGATCTCGTCCAGGCCGTGCAGCACGCGAGCGTGCTTTGAGCCCCAATATCCGCAACCCAGGACGGCGACACGCATGGTCATCTCGGAAGCCCCGTTCCCGGCGTCGTCGGTCGTCGTCACGACCGCGTCGTCGATAGCCTTTCGTGATGCCCCCGACGATGCCGACCTCGACGCGGTGAGGCGTCGCGCCCGCGGCGTAGGGTCCTACGTCGTTTGCTCCGGCAAGGACGCGGACCGGAAGATGTTGCGCAGCGTGATTGTCTCGTAGTCCAATGCGCACTGCTGCGCCGAAAGAGTGGTGAGCTGGCCGTGCCCTAGTAACGCTTCGCCACTATCCGCCGAGTTCGATCGATGGCTGCAGCGGGCCGACGTCTTCGCGATGCGCGTGGCCTCGGCTCGTCGGAAAGGCAGTACGCAACTGCTCGTCGACTCATCGTGGTGTCGGACGATCGGGGGTACTCGGTGCGTGTTCTGCTGTGTGACGGTCATCGCCTGCTTCTCGAAGCCCTGAGAGCCGCGCTGTGCAGTGCCGGGCACGAAGTCGTCGGGATGACCACGGAACCCGCGCAGGTGGCCGACACCGCGCGCCGCTGCGAACCGGACATCTGTCTCGTGGACGTCGCCTTCGCCGACTGCGACGGCTTCGCCACGGTCGCCGAGATCAGGTCGACCACGGGAAGCAGGATCCTCGTGCTCTCGGCGCGGGCCGACAAGGAGACGGTCGACGCCGCCGTCGCGGCGGGGGCTGACGGCTTCCTCGGGAAGTTCCAGAGCCTCGAGGACATCCTGCGCGGCCTCGACCGGGTCGCTGGCGGAGAGGCATTCGTGCCGGACGACATCTGCATCGCACGCGAACCCGCCGCCCTCGCGAAGCGGGTCGAGGAGTCGACCGTCCTGCGGTTCCTGACCGAGCGGGAACGCGAGGCATTGCGACGTATCGCCGACGGGGAGAGCACCAAGGAGATCGCTCGGTCGATGGACGTCGCCTACAGCACGGCCCGTACTCACGTCCAGAACGTGCTGACCAAGTTGGGTGTTCGTTCCCGCCTCCAGGCCGCTGCCCTCGCGGCGAGGATCGGGCTCGCGGAGGGATCGGAGCGGGCTTCGCGGAAGGCTGTCGTCACGCATGTCCGCCCCGGCTCGGACCGGGCGGGTCGGGTTGGTGGCGGGCCGCCCGTCGGATCGCGGCCGGAACGCCGACCCGCATGATCAACATCGTGGTGGTCGACGCCAATCGTGTGTTCGCCGACGCGGTCGCCGCGCGCCTCGGCCAGGAGAGGGACATGACGATCCTGCGCTGCGCAACCGGTGTCACCGCACTCCGACAGGCGATGACCCGCTCCTCGGCGGACGTCGTCATCGGCGACGCCTCCCTTTTCGATCCCGAGCTCGTCGCGCCGGCGGACGGCCTCGCGTTCCGGACCCGTCCACAGGGGATGGATCGGGCCGACGGCGACCCGATGCGCGTCCTCGTCCTGGTGGCGGCGGCGAACGAGTGCGACCGGCTGGCCGACTGTCTCGTGCGAGGGGTGCGCGGTTGGGTGCCGCGCAGTGCGTCCATGGAAGAGTTGATTGCGGCGGTCCGACATGCGGCGGACGGTGGTACGTGGATCCCGCCACGGCTACTGACCGACGCGCTCCGGGAGCTGCTCTGGCCGCAGGCCGTCGAGGACCCGGCCGAAGCGTTGCTGAAGCGCCTCACTCCGCGGGAGCGCGAAGTTCTGTCCTGTCTGGTCGAGGGGCTCGACCGGTCGGGCGTCGCGGCGCGGCTCCAGCTGTCACCGAACACGGTGCGGACCCACGTTCAGAGCATCCTGGGCAAGCTCGGCGTGAACTCCGCCGTGGCTGCGGTCGCGCTCATCCGAAGAGCCGGATCCACCCTCCGGCCGCCACCGCCGGGTGTTCCCGTGCCCACCGTGTCGCCGATAGCGGGCGGGGCGCCGCTCCACAGCGCTCGTCGCCACCAGCACGTCGCTCGCTGACACGATCCCCCGTTCCTACCCCCCACGGTTCCCCGCGCCCGTCCGGCGACCTGCGGGACCGCGGGGACCGGACGCGCCTAGACTCTGCGCCGTGGCAGGTCGGATCCGGGACAGCGACATCGCGGAGGTCCGCGACCGCACCCGGATCGAGGAGGTCGTCGGCGAGTACGTCGCGCTCCGCCGGGCCGGCGCGGGCTCGCTGAAGGGGCTGTGCCCCTTCCACGACGAGAAGACGCCGTCGTTCAACGTGCGGCCCACGCACGGCACGTTCCACTGCTTCGGCTGCGGCGAGGGCGGCAGCGCGATCGACTTCGTCATGAAGATGGAGCACATCGGCTTCGTCGAGGCCGTCGAGCGGCTGGCGGACAAGGCCGGGGTGCGGCTGACCTACGAGGGCGGCGGCTCGAGCGTCCAGCGCGACCGCGGCACCCGCTCCCGGCTGCTCGAGGCGAACAAGCGGGCCGCGGAGTTCTACGCCGCGCAGCTGCGCACCCCCGAGGGCGCCACCGCGATGCAGTTCCTCACCAGCCGCGGGTTCACGGCGAGCGCCGCCGAGCAGTTCGGCTGCGGCTACGCGCCCGCGGGCTGGGACACGCTCACCAAGCACCTGCTGGGCAAGGGCTTCTCGCTCGAGGAGCTGATGAAGGCGGGCCTGTCGAAGGAGGGCCGGCGCGGCCCGATCGACCGGTTCCACCGCCGGCTGCTCTGGCCGATCCGGGACCTGGGCGGGGACGTCGTCGGCTTCGGCGCCCGCCGGCTCTTCGACGACGACGGCATCGAGGCCAAGTACCTCAACACCTCCGAGACCCCGGTCTACCGCAAGACCCACGTGCTGTTCGGGCTCGACCTCGCCAAGCGGGAGATCGCCAAGCGGCGCCAGGTCGTGGTGGTCGAGGGCTACACGGACGTGATGGCGATGCACCTCGCCGGCGTCCCGACCGCCGTCGCCTCCTGCGGCACCGCCTTCGGCGCCGAGCACATCACGGTGCTGCGCCGGCTGCTGGGCGACGACTCCTTCGACCGGGGCGAGGTCATCTACACCTTCGACGGCGACGCGGCGGGTCAGGCCGCCGCGCTCAAGGCGTTCGACGGGGACCAGTCCTTCGCCGCGCAGACCTTCGTGTGCATCGCGCCGAACGGGCAGGACCCGTGCGAGCTGCGCCAGACGGCGGGCGACGCCGCGGTCCGCGATCTCGTCGCCCGTCGCGAGCCGCTGTTCGAGTTCGCGATCCGCCAGATCCTGCGCGAGCACGACCTGGACAAGGCCGAGGGCCGCATCCAGGCGCTGCAGCGGGCGGTCCCGGTCGTCGCCAAGATCAAGCGCGAGGACCTGCGGGACGAGTACGCGCGCCGGCTCGCGGGCTGGACCGGCTGGGACGACATCGCCATGGTCGTGCGGCGGGTGCGCGAGGAGGCCGGGGTCGCCCCCGAGCGTCCGCGCGGGCGTCGCGCGGAACCGGTCGCGGCGCCCCGGCGGGACGATCCGCGCCTGCACCTGCAGCGCGAGGCCCTCAAGTCGGCCCTGCAGATCCCCGTGGTCGCCGGCCCGGCCTACGACGAGCTGCCCGAACAGGTCTTCACCCACCCCGCCTTCGCCGAGGTGCACCGCGCCATCCAGAAGGCGGGCGGGGCGTGCGCCGGGATCGAGGGCCCGGCGTGGATCGAGGCCGTGACCGCCGAGTCCGGCCCGGAGGAGCGCGCGCTGGTCAGCGAGCTCGCGGTCGAGCCGCTGGAGCTGCCGCGCAAGGTCGCCGACGAGGCGCGCTACGTGGGCAGCGTGCTCGCCGGCGTCAAGCTCGCGCTGGTGGAGGCGCAGATCGCCGAGGTGAAGTCCAGGCTGCAGCGCACCAACCCGACCGAGGACCCGGAGCTCTACAACGAGCTGTTCGGCGACCTGGTGCCGCTCGAGCAGTACAAGATCGCGCTGCGCGAGCAGGCGTCCGGAGCCCACCGATGACGCTCCCGACGACGCACTATGGAACCATGATGCGAATCTCCCTGTCGGTATTCCACGTCGTGGAACCATGATGGGATTCCTCGCGCGGTTGTTCGGGCGGGAGGACCTCCCCGAGGGGTTCGCCGGCGAGCTCGACCCGGAGGAGCACGTGGTCGCGGTGGCGGCGGTCGTGCGCGGCGGTCACCTCGTCGTCACCAACCTGGGCGTGTGGTTCCCGGGCGAGGCCGAGCGGGTCGGCTGGCACCTGGTCAGCAAGGCGACCTGGGCGGAGGGCGCGATGACCTTCGTCGTGGCCACCCAGGAGGACCTCGGGAAGGCGTTCCTGCTGCAGGACGGCCCGCCCCGGCGCTTCCCGCTCGACGAGCCCGGCAAGGTGCCGCAGGCCGTGCACCAGCGCGTCACCGGCTCGATCGTCTCCCGCGAGCGCGCCACGATGCCCGACGGCCGGGAGGCCTGGGTGATCGAACGTCACGTCCCCGGCCGCGACGGCACCGTCCGCCAGATCCGCCCCGACCCCCGGTGAGTGCGGACGGTCGCCGGGGCGACCTCCGCAGCACGCGGGCCGACCAGGGAGAACGATGACGACCACCTGGGATCCCGCCCTCTACCTCGATTTCGACGACCACCGGGCCCGGCCCTTCCACGACCTGCTGGCCCGGGTGCGCAGCGCCGAGCCGCGCCGGGTCGTCGACCTCGGGTGCGGGCCCGGCCACCTCACGCCCGTGCTGGCCGCGCGGTGGCCGGGTGCGGTCGTCGAGGCGCTGGACGCCTCGCCGGACATGGTCGACGCGGCACGCGCCGCGGGCGTCGACGCCCGGCTGCAGCCCGCCGAGGACTGGACGCCCGCCCCGGACACCGACGTCGTGGTCACGAACGCGGTGCTGCAGTGGGTGCCCACCCACACCGAGCTGATCCCGCGGTGGATCGCCGCCCTGCCGGCCGGGGCCACGTTCGCGATGCAGGTCCCGGGCAACTTCGGCGCGCCCTCGCACGCGCTGGTCCGGGAGCTGGCCGCGGAGTGGGAGCGGCCGATCGTGCTGCGCGGCGAGGCGGCGGCGGCCGAACCCGCCGCGTACGCGGACCTCATCGCCGCCACGGGAGCCGCCGCGGACGTCTGGGAGACGACGTACCTGCAGCGCCTCACCGGCGAGGACCCGGTGCTGCACTGGATCAGCGGCACCGCCCTGCGCCCGGTGCGCGACGCGCTGGGGGAGGAGGAGTACGCCCGGTTCACCGCGCGGCTCGCCCCGCGCCTGCGGGCCGCCTACCCCGCCTCCGCCGACGGCAGCACCTGGTTCCCCTTCCGGCGGATCTTCGCGGTGGCGCGGAAGGCCTGAGTGCTCTGGTCGGCCCCGGCCGGAGGTCCCTGCCGGGTCCGCCGCCCCGCTCCTACCGTGTCGTCCGGGCGCGGTCAGGGCACGGGCCGCGCCCTTCGCCCCTCCGGATCTCCGGCTCGTCAGCCGAACGTGAACACGTAGGCCTCGGCGCCGGGTTCGAGGAAGGTGATCTCGAGCGTCCGCTCCCGGACCTCGTCCCGCTGGCGCACGAGCTGGTAGAGGCGGCCCTCCCCGAGGGAGCCGGTGCCGTCCTCGTCGACGTCCACGCCGTGCGAGCGGCCCGGGGCCTCGCCGTCGAGCAGCACCCGGAAGGGGATCGGCTCGCCCGGGCCGTTCAGGACGAGGTGCGCGTCGCGCGCGTGGAACCGGTAGGCGATGCTCCCGCCGGCCCGCTGGAGCACCACGGCCTCGCGCCCGATCGTCCAGTCGCCCTCCAGGGCCCACCGGGCGAAGGGCAGGTCACCAGGGATCCGGTAGGTCGCGGGCTCGTCGAAGGCGACCGGCTCCGGCGACGCGAAGTCCTGGCCGCGCGCGTACCCCAGGTAGGTCTCGGGCGTCCGCAGGTGCTCCCAGTCGGCCTCGGCCTCCACACCCAGGCCCTCGACCGGGCCCTCGCCGGAACCCCCGGCCGACAGCTCGCGCTCGACGCCGAGCAGCCGTTGCAGGACCCGTTCGGAGGTCGCGTACCGTCCCTCGCCGAAGTGGTGGTCGCGGACGACGCCGTGCCGGTCGACGAAGTAGAGCGCCGGCCAGTAGTGGTTGTCGAACGCCCGCCACACGGCGTACCCGTCGTCGACGGCGACCGGGTGGTCGAGGTCGCGCTCCGCGGTCGCCCGGCGCACGGGGGCGATGCCGTGCTCGAACGAGAACTCCGGCGTGTGGACCCCGACCACGATCAGCCCGTCCTCCCGGTAGGCCCGCGCCCACGCGCGGATCCGGGGCGCCGTGCGCAGCCAGTTGATGCAGGTCAGCGTCCAGAAGTCGACCAGGACGACGTGGTCGTGCAGCTCCGCGGGGCCCAGCGGTCCGGAGTTGACCCACCCCGTGGCGCCGGCGAACGAGGGCATGTGCAGGCGTTCGGACACCTTCGTCATGGCGCGGACCCTGCTCGCGGTGCCGGCGGTGCGCACCCGCCGAAGGTCCCGGCCCGTCGTCGCGCCGGCGCACACTCCGGCGGCTACCCGGCGGCACGCACGTCCGGCCGGTCGGCGGTGTGCACGGAGAGGCCCGCCCGCCCCGGCGCGAGGTGCGGGCGCAGCACCAGCCGGTCGTCGTAGTCGTCGCCGTGCTGCGGGCGGAAGGGCAGCGGGGCGTCCGTCCCCAGGCCGGCGAGCCGGGCGCGGAGCGCCGCCCCGGCCCGGACCCGATCCTCCTCGGTGAACCGGTCCGCGCCGGACACGAGCAGCGGCGGCAGGACCGTGGCCCCGGCGTAGAAGAGCGTGCCGTGCATCAGCGGGAAGAGCAGCTCCTCGGCGTGGCCGTTGATCCCGCGTGGCCCGAACGCCGAGTCCGGGCCCCCGGTGCTGGTCACGACGAGGGCCCGCTTCCCGGCCAGCACCCCGTCGCCGTAGCGGCGGGTACGCCCGTCGGCGCCCCGCACCCCGTAGGCGAAGCCCTCGACGAACACCCGGTCCACCCAGCCCTTGAGGATCGCGGGCATCCCGAACCACCACAGCGGGAACTGCAGCACCAGCGCGTCGGCGCGGCGCAGCTTCTCCTGCTCCGCGCGGATCTCCGGCGGCAGCGTCCCGGCGTCGTACGCCCGTCGGGACCCGGCCGAGACGAACAGCCGCTCGTCCGGGTCGAGCCCGTAGTCCGCCCGTGTCAGCACCGGGTCCCAGCGCATCGCGTACAGGTCGGACACCTCGACCCGGTGCCCCTGCTCCTCCAGCGCGGCGCGGCCCTCCGCGGCGAGCACTCCGGTCAGCGAGCGCGGTTCCGGATGCGCGACCACCCACAGAACGTCCATGCCCCCGATCGTCGGCCCGGGTGGCACCACCGAACCAGTGGCTCGATGGACAGCATGTGCGAGGATCGGGCCATGACGCGCGCACGGCACACGGTCGCGGTGCTGGTGCGGGACGGGCTGCTGCCGATGGAGCTCGGGATCGTGCACCGGCTGTTCGGGCAGGCCCGCGACACCGCCGACCGGCCGCTCTACGAGGTGCTGACCTGCACGCTCGTGCCCGGCCCGGTGCGCACGGACGCCGACTTCCCGGTCCTGGTCGAGCACGGGCCGGAGGTCCTCGACACGGCCGACACGGTGATCGTCCCGGCGTCGGACCTCGACTACGCGCCGGCGCCGCCGCCCGCCGGCCTCGCCGAGGCGCTGGCCCGGATCCGCCCGGGTGCGCGCATCGCGTCGATCTGCACCGGCTCCTTCGTGCTCGCCGCGGCGGGGCTGCTCGACGGCCGTCCCGCGACCACCCACTGGAAGTGCGCCGCCCGCTTCCGTGAGCTCTTCCCGGCGGTCGACCTCGATCCCGACGTCCTCTACACCGACTCGGACGGGATCCTGACGTCGGCGGGCGAGGCGGCCGGCATCGACCTGTGCCTGCACATGATCCGGACCGACCACGGCGCCGCGGTGGCCAACGAGGTCGCGCGCGGCACCGTCGTCCCGCCGCACCGCGACGGCGGGCAGGCCCAGTACCTCCGACGACCGGTGCCCGAGCCCGCGGTGTCCTCGACGGCCCGGGCGCGGGCGTGGGCGCTGGAGAACCTGCACCGCCCCGTCACGCTGCGGGAGCTGGCCGCGCGCGAGTCCACCAGCACCCGCACCTTCACCCGCCGTTTCCGTGACGAGATGGGCACCTCACCGGGGCAGTGGCTCACCCGGCAGCGCGTCGAGCGCGCGTGCACGCTGCTGGAGGAGAGCGACCTGTCCGTCGACGACGTCGCGCAGCGTGCCGGGTTCGGCACGGCCGGCTCGATGCGGCTGCACCTGCAGGCGGAGCTGGGCGTGTCGCCGACCGCGTACCGGCGGACCTTCCGCACCCGGGCGCTCCACGCCAGCAGGTGACGACGGAGTGCGGTGCGGCGGGCCCGGCTCAGCGTGCCGACCCGTTGGCGCTCGGCGAGGACTCCTTCGGGCCCTTCACGACCTCCTCGACGCGGGCGCGCACGACGCCGGCCGCGCCCTGCACCGCGGGGTGGTCCGCGACGCGCTGGTAGGTGCGGTGCAGCTGTTCGTAGCGCTCGCGGCCGGCCTTCGCGCCCAGCACGTAGCCGACCGCGGCACCCAGCAGGAACTTCAGCATGTCGCCTCCACGGCGGGTCGGTCGTGATCGGTCGTCCCATCCTGCCCCAGTACCGCGGTCGTGTCCGCGCGGAGGGCGGGGAGGGGGGTGGGAACCGCCCGAACCCCCGTGTTGTAGGGTTCTCCCGTCAGCGAGCGGGACGCCGCTCGCGGACCGGCGGTCCTCCGTAGCTCAATTGGCAGAGCATGCGACTGTTAATCGCAGGGTTACTGGTTCGAGTCCAGTCGGAGGAGCTTTCTCCCCAGGTCAGAGCGGGTCTCGTCTGATCTTGCGAAGATCCAGTCACAGGATAGTCATATGATTCACTTCGTGATGTGATCTTGTGCCCTGTCCGCGTCTGCGGACCTTAGGTCCGCACATGCGGCACCTCACTCCTGCGCCGCGAACCAGGCTCGGACCTCCGCCTGCTCGTAGCGGACGTAGCGCCCAACCCGGCGGGACTTCGGGCCGTAGCCGCGCTGGCGCCACTGGTACAGCGTCGCGACGGGCACTCCGAGGAACTCGGCGACGTCCCTCACGCCCCACAGCCGATCCTTCATGGCAGTCCGCCTCTCACGCGTCGGGCTCGGTGACAGCTCTGGAGGGTTGTGGCTGATCGTGGTCGTCGTCGTGCGCGGTCGTTCGGCCAGACGGGCGGTCAGCGGCTCAAGGCGAGACGAGTCGCTCCTCGGCGACCTTCAGGCGACCTAGGTCGAGCGCCGGGCGTCCCCCGTCGAGAGCCGGACCAATCCGCTCGCTCGCCCTGTGCTTCCCGGGCGGAGCAAGATATACAGAAGTGAACCTTCTGCGGTCGCGGGGGCGCGACCGAGAGGGGTGCGAACGGGGGCGTCCGCACTGCCGATTGATCCACAGCGGGGCGTGCTGTGGGGGCTTTCATCCCCAGGGCCCTCTCGACTGTCGCGAAGCGGGCGGGGCGGTGGTGGTCTCGACGAAGGTGCGCTCGCGTCCTGCGGGCGTGCTGTTCGTAGGTGACCAAGTGGGCGGCCCCGGGCCGGCGTTGCAGCGCCAGCCGCGGGGCCTGACCGCCCCTGCAGTGACAGGAGACGGCCGTGCGCAACCCTTCCATGCCTCCGCCCGGTAGAAGTCGAATCGGAAGATCCCGCCGCCATCGACGGACCGGACAGACATGGCCGCCACCGACCGGCCTCGCCGGGCCGCACCGAGGGATGCTCATCCTGGTCGTGGCAGCGGCGATGCTGATGGCAGGCTTCGCTCTTGGGCTGTGGGCGGCGTCCTGGTGAGCTGATGTGTCGGCCCAGGCTGCAGCTGCACGCGGCGGTGAGCTGAGCGGTCCCGAGCGGATCGAGGATCCATCTGTAGCAAGCCTGCGGGGGTGAAGCCGCGCGCAGCTCGACGTCCACGATCTGCGGTGCGAAGGACGCGATCGGTGCGGGTCGCGTTCACTGCGCAGGAGCACGCTCTGGTGGCCGAGGCAGCGCTGAGCGCAGGCGCCGCGGTCGGGGCGTGGCTGGGGGAGCAGGCGCTGCAAGCCGCCGCGCCCGAAGCCACGCCGGACAGCCTGCGCGGGGTGGTGGCCGAGCTGCTGCGACTGCGTCTCGAGCTGACCGCGGCCGCCGAGCTCGTCGACCGCGGCGAGCTGGCACGGTTGATCGACCGGCTTGACGAGCTGCTCGACCGGCTGGTCGCCGGCGCAGGGCGTGTCCGGTGATCGCGAAGGTCGTCCATGGTTGGCGGGCGGGCGGGCTGTTGGCCTATCTGTTCGGCCCGGGCGTGGCCGATGAGCACCGGAATCCGCGGGTGGTCGCCACCTGGGACGGCCGCGATGCTGGCTGGCAGCCCGCCCGGCGTGGGGCGGGGGAGCACGATCTGGAGCTCGGCTCGCTGATCCGGGCGTTGCAGGCGCCCGCGGTTGCGGCCGGGCTACCGCTGCGAGCACCGAAGGACGCCGGCCGGGGCTATGTGTGGCACTGCTCGGTGCGGCTGGCCGAGTCGGACCGGGTACTGCAAGACACGGAGTGGGCGTCGATCGCGCGCGAGTTGCTGCACGACGCCGGCGTCGCCATCCGTGGTGATCGGGGCGGACCACGGTGGGTGGCGATCCGACATGCCGAGGACCACATCCACATCGCCGCGGTGCTGGTGCGCCAGGACACCAGCCGCCGGTTCTGGCCCCGCCACGACTACCCGAAGCTGCGCGCCAGCGCCCAGCGGATCGAGGCCCGGCTGGGGCTGCGAGCGACCGCCCCGGCGGCGAAGGTCGCCGCGAAGCGCCCGCACCGGGGCGAGCTGGCCAAGGCCGAGCGTGAGTCGCGTCGCCCGGCACGAGAGGTGCTGCGGGCCGCGGCACGCCGGGCGGCGTTGCGGTCGACGTCGGTGGTGGAGTTCGAGCAGGCCCTGCAGCGCGAGGGGCTCCTGGTCATGATTCGCCGCGGCCCGTCCGGGGACGCGCTGGGCTACGCGGTGGCGCTGCCACCGGACCTATTGGCGGCGGGCGAGCCGGTCTTCTACTCGGGCAGCAAGCTCGCCCCAGACCTGTCGATGCCGCGGCTGCAGCAGCGCTGGGACGCCCAGCCGCGCGGCCCGCTCTCGCGAGTAGCCGCTTCGACCGCAGCGCGACGTGTCGGCCGGATCGCCGATGCACTGGGCGCGGGCCACGGAGACTTCGCCGCCGCGGGGCAGGGCCTGTGCGACGTGCTAACCGCGATGTCCGCCGTTGCGGATGTGGGCGACCGTTATCGCTTCAGCGCTGCCGCGGACCAGATCCGCGCTGCCACTTCGACACAGCTGCGCCTGCAGGGAGGCGGGGAGTTGACGCAGCTTGCCCGCCGCTTGCTGCTCGTCCGCCGCTTGCAGAGCGACGGCGAGCAGGCCGGGGTCGAGCTGACGCTCGCGCTCGCTCGCCTCGCCCTCGTCGTCGCCGAACGACATCGCCGACGTCCGCATGCCCGGGCGGCGATCGAGTCCGCGGCGCGGATCATTCGCTCGCTCGAACCCTCCGCCCGCTCGGCCCAGGCACGAGTCGCGATCAGCCGCGAACGAGCCCGGAGCCAGACACGCTGACCCTCACCGGCATGAGCATGTTCTGGAGTGCTGTCCTGCGCCGTCTCAAGGGGCTGCGGTGAGCACCGTCGGTCGCCGGGCCGAGCAGGCGGTGATGGCGGTCGCGCGGCTGGCCGGGCCGCAGCGCACCGAGGTGCAGATCCTGCACGCCGGCACCGACGACGCCGCCGTCAGCGTCCGGATCGGGAAGGTCCTGCTCTACATCCACCAGGAGAGCACCGCCGAGCACTTCCAGCGCGTGTGGGAGGAGGCCAAAGACGCCATCGACGCCCTCCCGGCCTCGGCCGACCAGCGACTCACCCGCGCCCTGCGCGGTATGCCGGAGCCGGCCATCGCGGCGAACGCGGTTGGGATGCCGGCCTGCGCGGTGACCACCGGCAAGACCAAGGGCGACCCGCCCAAGCCCTACATCCGGGTCCAGCTCGGTCGCATCGCCTACGAGGTGCGGGACCGCGACGCCTTCAACACCTGCGCGAACTCCTTCGCCTACGCCCGAAAGCAAGCCGCCCTGGCGTTCGTGCAGCCGGGGAAGAACCTCATCGTGCACGGAGCCTTCGAAGTCGCCGGCGACGTGTTCTACCCGACCAGCGACATCGACGACCTTCGCGCGCCGAAGAAGCGTGCGGCTCCCACGACGACCGAGCGGCTCCAGGCGAACGCCGGCCTGGCGGTTCCCAAGCCGGCACCTCAGATTCAGGCCCACTAGGTTGCTACGCGGGGGCACGCAGTTGCCGCGCCGATAACTCCCCTCCAAGATCAGGAAAGCCCCTGCGCCCAGGCATCGAGATCTTCTGGAGCGCTTGCCTGGCGTGGATCCACGACCTCGCGGAGAACGTTGGCGAGGCCGCGGACGGCTCGGTGCACACCGATTGGGAGGCGAGCGATCACCCCGGAGTCCGATGGCGGCGCGATGCAGGACGTTGCCGATCTGTATCGCGCTAGCGCTATCGCCGATGATCTCGTCGCGGTACGCGTCGGGCAGCTCGGCATTGGTGGAGTAGGCCTGAGGCTTTGCTGTGGTGTCGCGGTCCACCTGTTCTGGCTGCTTATCGTGTGGCTCCGCCCGGTCGAAGAGGGGGCGCGGAGGTCGCCGTACTTCCCCTACACCGGACGCCGCGCTGGGCAGATACAACGCCAGACCCGAGCATTTGTTCGACCTACTCGCACCACCACAGCGGATCCCGCCTCGGCGTCCGCTCGTCGGAGAACTCCGCGAGCTGATCAATACGCCGAACACCTCAGCCTCGGCGGCAGCCGAAGAGTGCGTCCCAGCCAGGGCCTACAACCTGATCAGGCACGTCCTCGGCTAGCGGGCGGCGAGCACCGTCGAGCGGATGGAGGCCGGTGACCTCAACCTGAGGCGAATAGCCGATATCGTGCAACCATCCCGCACTCTGCAAGATCATTGCCTCATCCCAAGAGGCTCCGCAGCTGCTTCGACTCGTGACGCAACCGCAGCAACGCGCTCCCATCTCCTCGGCATTGGCTCCGCCAGGAGACGCCGAGCGAGACCTTCAAATCTACTAGCCAGGCACACCCACCATCACAGACCGAAGCCGAGCCTTGTGATCTCCGATCGCAGGAGATCTTTTCGAGCTACTGACGCGCACTATCCGGCGGATTCGACGATTGCTCTAACTGCAGTTCTCGCTTACGTTGCTCCTCCTTCAGGTCCTTGACCTTCCTGGCGAACGTTCGAAGATCTTCGAGCTCGCCGTTGCCGTAGGGGTCGATCGTCAACTCGACCGCCTTGAATTCTTTCTCAATCGCATCTGCAGTCTGCTGCTGATTGAAACTACGCTCGCGGAACTTGAAGTAGCCAGTGAAGCCAGCGGCCACACTCACCAGTCCTGCGACAACAGCAGCGGTCCAACGGCTCCACTCTGCTTCAAGGCCAGCACTTGTCAGACTAGTCACCACAATCGACCCCACGATAATTACACCTTGGAATGTATTGTGAACTCGACGATTTCGCGCTGCCTGCTGCCGGTACCGAGAAACATCCTCCTGCGAAGAAACTCGGTAGACCCTCAGGGATGAGACCGGGTCAGCCTCAGTCAGCGCCGCTGCACGAATCTGATCATTCTCCAGAACCACCAGATCATAGCGCATCTGCGAAAGAGTGGGGCGCCGGCTTAGAACAGCACGAGATGCGAACACCGTAGAAAGTAGACCGGCAAGGAGGCCAATGTAGCTGAAAGGTGCTGGATATGACTGCCAAATCCCGACGACAGTGGCCCAACCCAATAAGGCAGCAACGCACAGACTACTCAGAAGCCACGTCAGTCGGAGCCTCTGCCCAACCTTGAATTCCCTGATCTGCGACTGCTTCAGATCCAACCGTTTGTCGATCTCACGTCGCTCATTCTGATGAACGACATCTCTATCGGTGGAAGTCAAATTGGCACTCCAGTCACATCAACTAGAACTGCTGGGAGAAGGTCCTATAGGATGGCCTCGTGTCACCATGGACCTCGGTACTGAGTAGCTTTATTGGTGGGGCCCTCGCCTTGGCGGGCGCAGCCTTGGTGCAGCAGCTTACGAAACGAAGGGATCACGAAGCACGAATCTGGGAGAAGCGGGCAGAAGCTTATGTCGCGCTCCTTCAGTGGAGACTATCGCCTCCCAATGATGAGTACATTTCAAATCCTTATGAGCTAGAGGCTGCGACGGACGCATGGCTAGAACGAGGTCACCCGCTTCTCGCCGAGGTCAGCCTTTTCGCCGGGCCGGCACTACGACCGCATCTCGATGATAAGCCATACCTCTTCCAGGCAGCGCATGCCTTCTCGAAGCTGAAGCCGGGCGAGTTGGCAGCCCTAGCGCGTGCTGACGTTGAGAGCCTCACAATGAAGCGCGCTCGCCGATCCAGAAACTTGCGATCGTAGCTGCCCTCCAGTGGCCGGATTACCCGCTTACCGGTCAAAGCGCGCTACGTGTGGGTCTAGCGCCGCCTTGCCGCTCCGCTCGCGGCGGCGCCGAACCCTGCGATGAACGGTCTCTAGATGATCTGATGAATGCCATGAACGATCCCCGCCACATCGTCGATCGCGGCGACCGCATCCGTCGAGGTCATTGGTTTGAACTGCCCAACGTTACCCGGATCCGCATCGCACGAATGAACGATGTCATTGCGCCGCCTGACAATAACGCGTAACCGTAGGATCGTCCTCTCCGCGTCAGCACCAAATGCGAGAGTCCATAATTTCGAGATTCCAACCATCGCGAACGCTTGCGCAACTGCGTCCGGTCGCTGAAACGTCTCAATGCTCAGCCTCTGCGCGACGTGCATTCGTGCCCGAAGTTCACGTTCCATAAGATTGGGTGCATCCAGGAGATCCGACACAATGCCGAGATGGAAGCCGAACTTGGATGCAGAGCCAGAAGGCCGTCGCCCAAGCAGTATCTCCACACCAAAGTCCAGCACGACGCAGTGGACGTAGGTATCTAGCGCAGCAACTGCTTGAACCAATGCTGACCGGTACAGATCAGTGGCATCGAGCCGTCCGCCGGACAAGCCTATGATTGAGTCGCCTAGACCCACGATCTCACGAGCCCTCGCGATGTTGGCGTCGAACTCCGACAGCCTTGCCGTCGACATCTACTGCGTCAAAGATTCGATCCGGCTGACGAGAAGCTCAAATGTTTCTCTGAATGTCTGAATATTACTTCTCGTGATGTCGCCAGCTCGGCCGCCACGGCCCGCTTCTTCGGGCGTCAGAGTAAACACAGGCTTACGGAGTTGTTGCGATGTGGCGATAAGCGTGTTGAAGTCAGATATCTCGGAAATCACCATTGAGTCGGCAACGCCTGCCTCACTGTATTGCTCAGGCGTCAGCAACATCCCCGACCTTTCGAGAGCTGGCTTCAGAACATCGCTGATGGAAGCACTCAGCTTGTCGAAGTACGCTTGAAAAGCCTTGGTAGGCCGACTATTTTTCAATCTGAACCGCTGAATCACGACCCCCAGAAACTTTAGGTCCGGGGCTGGGAACTCGTAGTCCGCGTCTTTCAGTGCCTCAAGTTCCACCGCACGACTAGCCCATGTGCCCCATCGAGGTAGGACGCGAGCCAGGGACTCGACCGCCATTACTGAGAAGATGTCCGGACTGCAAGGGACGATGAAGTAGTTGGCGGTCGCCACTAGGTTCTGATTGACAGCGCCGAGGCCTGGACTCAGATCAATGAGAATGTAATCTGCGTCGTATTTCTCTGCGGTGATCTTGAAAAGATGATGAAAGCTGCCCGGCAAGTTGCGCAGACCTTGCAGCGACTCCGAAAGTTGATGTGCAATACTCAGCGAAGACTCGTCCTCGGCAAGGGCGACGTGGCCCGGGATTAGGAAGAGGCCAGAGCGAGACTCAACTTCCACGCAATTGACTGGCGCAAGGGGAATGGGTCTTGAATTGAATGCGGGAGAAAGTGCATCTTTCAGGTTCCGCCCAGGGTTCGTTTTGTAGAAGTCCTCGAGGGCGTCCTCGCCGCTAAGATCGAGGACCATTCCCGTTAAATTGCACTGAGGATCCGCGTCGACCATAACCACACGGTGGCCGCGTTCAGCCAACATCCAACCGACGTTGAAACAGGTTGTCGTCTTGCTCACGCCGCCCTTGTTATTGAAGAACGCGATAGACCTAGCCAACTTGCTTCCTTCGTCGCCGTTCCAGTGCGCAGGCTACGTCGTCGGACGAGCACGCAGCGTTACTGACCCGTCTTGGGCCCTACAAGATCGTCACACGCCGCGCCCGCGGCGTCCAGGGGTCTTCAGGTCGCTGCGCGACCGGCTGCCCCGCCGCCACTTGCCACCACCACAAGCAAGGCGACATGCACGAGGGCTCCGGGAAGAGAATGGTCTGCTCCCTGCAGCCCCCTGTGCGCCCCACCTTCACCCGGGGACGTCCGGACCGGCCACCGCCGATGACAGACGTCCTCGGAGCTCAGCGGTAGATTCCGGGTCAGCCCGGACTACCGCGCACGACGATCTTGCAATCTCTGGTTCACAGGTCGCGGTCGGGTCGGCGACGGGTCGACGGATAGCACTCACTAGGTGCGGGGGAGACGGAGCGCCCTCGGAGTACCGCCGGAGGTCCACGGCAGAAGTCCACGACGAACCGACGCCCGCGGCAGGTGCGCTCCTGTGTTCCCGATCGTATGAGGGGCAACGGCAGCTATCGGGATCCCGCCGCTGTCGCGGATCTTGATTCCGCGTGTTCATTGTTTGAGTAGTCGCGTGTGGGTGTCTTCTCCGGTCGATTTGTTACCCGGTCGTGCTGAGACCGAGGGCAATAGACGCGGCTCCCACGAGGGAAGGTCCGTACGGCACGAGCGATGCATCGCGGCGCCTCAGGAAGTCCGCGCTTGCGGTCGCAAAGAGTAGGACGGCGCTTAGCCCGGCCGCGTTCATGAAGCATGTCCAACTGATTGTTGCCGTTGCGGCAGCGAGACTCGGTGCCAGCTTGAGATCACCCCATCCGATTGCAGCCGGTGCGACGAGGAGTATCAAGCCCGCCGCGCCCAGCGTGACCGTCGCGGCGACGACCATGCGCTGGAGTGGCTCTGAGTTCTGCAGCATGGCTAGTATCCCTATTCCGGCAACCGCGAGCGAAAGTGAGCCGGTCAACATATCCGGAAGGCGGCGCTCGAGAACGTCCACCTCGGCCGCCACGGTGCCGAGGACAGCGACAGCGGCCAGAAGCAGAGTGGTGACACTTAGCGGTTTCGCTCCGGCGGCTGCGCCTACGCTCGCCATCCAACCGCTGATGACGGCGATATGACGGCCTGGTAGCACGTTCTCACGAGCTGTCGCTCGTACCAGCCGGATGACGATGGGCGTGAGGAGCAACCCACAGGACATGCCGAGCAGATAAGGGAGCGCCGCAATCATTCGTCGTCGACCGCTCGGCTGAGGCCATTGGGGAAGAGCTCGTGGAAGACAGCGAAGCTCTCGGGCGGGAGGTCCTCGCCTATCTCGAAGTCGCGCTCGGCGAGGAGCAGTTCGGCGTACTGGCGCATGGCTCCGGTGTTGCCCTCGGCGTGTGCGATGCGCATGAGGTCGAGGAAGGGACGGTCGTGGGTGGAGTCGGGGTCGACAAGCCGGCCGATATCGGCGGCCCAGTGAGCCAGTTCGAGATCGTCGTCGGTAATCGCGAGGTCGACGAGTTCGTGGGCGGTGTCGATGACGAAGCCTGGGATGAGAATGTCGTGGTGTTGGTCGGCGTCGCGTAGCCATGCGTAGCCGCGGTCGCGCACTGGTCGCAGGATCGGACCTCGCACGAGGCCGAGGGCGCTGACGTAGTCGGCTCTGGCCTCAGTGGAACGTCCAGCGGCTGCTCGGGCCTGGGCGCGCTTGCGAAGTCGTCGGAAGAGGTCCCAGTCGAGGAGGTGCCCGACGATGCGGTAGCGGTCGTCGCCGCTCGTGCTGATGGTCGGGATGAATTCCGTCTCTGGCTGGTCGGGGTGCTTGCCGACCCATGGGCGGATCTCGGCGATGGTGCGTCGCACGCTCGATGAGCTCACGGTCTTGCCTTCGGGCCAGAGGTCGGTGGCGAGCTTGTCGCGGGTGACTCCGCGTTCATGGAGCGCGAGGTAGACCACGACCTCGCATTGCCAGGCCGCTCGTCCGGTGGGAGGTGTGCCCGGTGCACGCAGCGCCGGCTCGCCGAGAATGCTGATGAGCGGGCGTTTTGGTTGGCCAGGTTTGAGCCATTCAGACAGGTCGTCGTCCAGATGCGGGTCGTCGTGCTCGACACGTCGCAGGTGTCTGCGTTCGCGGGTCAGCCGTTCAGAGTGGTTGGCTGCTTCGGCATCCCCATCAGCCCTGGAGGGGCTCGGCGCGGGATCGTCCTTGCTTGGCTGGGCGGCGGGTTGATCGGAGGTCGGCGGAGCCCAGGAGCCGTCGATCGTCATGTCGGAAGCCCAGGTCTGAGTGCCGTCCACCGCCGGTACGGGCTCGTCTTCGTTCCTGGCTGCGGTGCGGATCGCAGCGAGTAGGGACACCGCGATGTCGCTCGGCATCTGCTCGGCGATGATCGGGACGCCCGGCAGGTCGACGTCGGCCACGGTCCGGTCCTCCTGGACCGTCAACTGAGGACCCGGCAGTGACGTTGCAGAGCTTGAGGTCACGATGGCGGCGCAGGTGCGGGGCCGCTCGAGCAGTCGGCTGCAGATGCTCGTGAGGCTGGGCTGGTTCTCGAGATCGACCCCGGCAACGACAAGGATCGTGACGACGAGTTCGTCGCCGATCTCGCCGGCTGCGCGAAGCTCCGGTGCCGGCCGGTGCGCCGATTCCAGGCTGCGTTCGGCGCCGTCTACCGCCGATATGAACAGGGGCAGCGCCTGCCGCAGGCTCCGGAAGCAACGGATCCGATGGCGAGGAAGGGCCTCGAACTCGTCCTCGAGCCCCACGACCATCAGCTCGGTGTTCTCCGCCCAATTTGCTGTTGCCAGCTCGAGTGTCATGTTGCGAAGCAGGTCGCGTGCACGTCCCCGTTGACCGACGAGATGCAGAACCCCATCCGCCTCCAGGTCGACGAACACCGTCCGTCCGTCATCGAGGCGGCCGACCGACGTCAGCGCCGGGTAGCCGATACCGACGTCGATGCGGGCGGCCTGGTCAGCGGTGAGCCGCCATTCGCCGTCCTGACCACGCGCGAAGCCACCGGCCAGGTCCGTCTCGCGCGTGCCCAGGAGTTCGACGCTGTCACTGCCGACCACCGCACCGGTGATGTCGGGAAGCGGTGTGGTGGCCGAGGCAAGGCGAAGAGCGCTCTCGAGCAGCGCGAGGTCAGGGTTGCGAACGTCCGCTCGCACAGCTGCCACCTCCGCGACGGCGTCGATCGGATCTGGCAGCGCAATCTGTCGGCGATAGCGGCGTAGACGGCGCTGGCGACGGCGTAGGTGTGCGAGAAGGCCGAGGACACCTGCCGCGACACCGCCGCCGACCGCAACTCCCCCGACGACATCAAAGGGGGCTGTGTCTGTGCTGTCATCCGCCGGGGGCTCGGGCGCTGGCTCTGGTGCGACGGGCGGCACCCTTAGTGGTGTCGGGTCAGCAGCAGGCCCTGGCAGCGGGCGGGATGGTGTGGGCGCTGGTTCTCGGGCCGGGGTCGGGCTTCGCTGACCTTCGGTCGGCGGCGTCTCCCTACTGAGGCCGGTCCTAGGGATGTGGAGAAGCCAGCCCGGCTTGATGACGTCGGGATTTCGCAGAGCTCCGCCGCCGGGTTGAGCGAGGCCCTGGGAGGCCTCGTAGATCTCGCCGTAGCGTCTCGCGTCGCCGAGCTGGTCTCTCGCGATCGACGCCAGAGTCTGACCGGCATGGACGACCACGACGCCGTTGTCGACGGTCTCCGTCGGCAGCGTGAGCCGCCAACCCGGGATGAGGCGGGCCGCGTCGGTGAGCCGGTTCCCGTCCGGTTGTGTTCTGCCCCGGTTGAGATCGAGGATCTCCCGCCAGCGGAGCGGATCTCCGAGCTCGCGGGAGGCGATGTCCCAGAGGGTGTCGCGCTCCTTGACGACATACAGGTGTGCCGGTTCGGCAGGCGCGGGATTCAGCTCAAGCGCCGCCGCGACCAGCACCGGTGCTGCTGGGGTCGCAGGGGCGTGGTTCGTCGCGAAAGTTGACGCGAGCCAGAAGATGAGCAGACCGGTGATCGCGCGCGGGCTGGTCCGCCGCAGCGAGACGGCGCGCGCGCCATGGCGGACCATCGTTGCCGTGTCCACGACGCATCCGAAGGCCAGGTAGGTCCAGAACAGCCAGCCGGCCACCACGATCAGGCCGAGCAACAGCCTCCCATCCTGCGGGTGCAGGATCGCAGCGGATGCCTCGTCAAGCCGCGGTAGCGAATCGGGTAGATGGCGTGCGCCGAGCCGGAGGAGCGCGAGCGGAAGGCCGATGAGTACCGCAGCCAGACCGACGAGTGCGACGAGCACACGGCTCGCCCGGCCCAGACCCATCATCCGACGCCTCCCGACGGCATGAGCAGCGGCTCGGACTCCGCAGAGCCACGTGTGTCGAGCTCATCGATGCCGATGAGGCCGAGCAGCGCTGTGGGGCGACGAACGACTGCCTCGACCCGCACCCGGTCGTCGCCCACGACCTCGATGGAGCCCGTCGCCCCGGACCGGTCGAGGTATCGCTGCGCCTCGACGGCGGCTCGCGCAGGCTCCAGACGGACCTCGCCTGCGCGGAGCGCGGCGATGTCGAGTTGCTGAGCGCCGGCACGCGCGGCTTCCTCCGCGATCGAGTCTGCTGTCGCAATCTGCTGAGCCTTCCGCACACCGTCAACTCCGAGCCCGGCGGCAACCACCAGCACGAGGGCCAGCAGCGCGCCGGGGACGGTCAGGGACCCACCTCCGATCTCGTCCATCAGCGCTCCCTCAGGGGATCGATACTGCTCGTTGCGGTGGCCCGGCTTCGGTGCGTTCCGCGGATGCCGGGGATGCCCAGGTCGGACCACGGCACGTCGCACACGACCTCAGCGCGCACTTCTGCCGCTGCGCCGAGTGCGGGCGTGCTGCTCACGTCCACCCCGACGTCGAGTGCGGTGCACCGGACACCGCGCGCGCTGAGTGCCTCGCGAGCCGCCGTTGTGGCCACCGTCGCGGCGCCTGCCGGTTGTCGTTGGATCGACGCCAGGCGCGCGGCGGCTCGGGCCGCCTGCTCGGTCGCGGACTCGGCTGCGGCGACTCGGACGCCGGCGACGGTGAAGGCCACCAGCAGCCCCAAGATCCCGGCCACGATGGCGGCCTCGACGGCCGGTGCGCCTCCACGCTCGTCGGTTCGTGGGATCACGCCGCCGGCCTTTCCAGGGCACCCGTCGCCTGTCGAGTCACGGTCAGCGGTAGCCCGGGAAGCAACGCCGCGACGCTCGCGCTGACCGTGACGGTGAGCCGTCCGCCAGGTTCCTCGTGGGCCTCTGCCTCGACTTCGCGGAGCAGGTTGCCGGTGGTGCGGTTGGCAAAGGCCGCGGCAGCCTGCCGGGCGACGTCCGGAGACTCGATCCCGCGGTATCGGCCGGCGCGAAGGCCGTCTTCGGCTGCGGACAAGGCGAGCTGTGAAGCCATTGCGAGCATGGCGACCTGAACGCCGACCAGGACGAGAGCGAGGGTTCCGGACCAGAGCAGCGCGAGCTCGACGCTGGTGGCGCCGCCGCGCTCGGAGTTGCTCACTCGAGTGCTCCGAGCTTCTTGGCGACGAACGCGCCGACCGCGGTCGCGATTACGCCGCCGATCACCGCGCCGGCCCCGATGTGGAAACCCTCGTCGGAGTTGCGACCGCCACCGCGCTCGTCGATCGGGCCCGTTCGCTGTATCAGGGCGACGTAGAGTTCGGTGACGGCCAGCCGCAGACGTGTTGACGCTGTACGCATGGTGGAGACCTCCAGAGGGATTCACAGGGACAGCAGGACCGTCGTGGCGGGATAGAGGACCCATGCGGCGATGAGGAGGACCTGCAGGGCGCCCGGCGTGCTCATCCGGCCGCTGGCTCGGTTCGCCTCGGCGCGGGCGTCCTCGCGCAGCTCGTCCTCCAGGGTTTCCGCCCGGGCCAGGAGTGTCTCGATCACCGCACCGCCGTCCGTTCCCGCCGTCCGGGTGATGACCGCGAGATCGTCGAGCTCGGGCAGGTCGATCGTCTCGCTCAGCTGGCGGAGGCCTTCCCAGGGCATCTGCCCGCTGCGCTCGGCGAGGTCGAGCTGACGCGCGATCTGCCCCATCGCCCAGCTTCCTCCGAGCAGGCTCGCCGGGGCGCGCAGCGCGGTGGCCACCCCGGCGCCACCTCGACGCAGGAGACTGACCTGTTGGAGGTAGGCGACGAGGGCGTATCGCATCTCCTCGCGACGAGAATCGGCGTGCCGTTGGATCCGACGCGCCGCTCCTGTCCAGCCAGCCGCTCGGCCGACAACGGTGAAGGCAAGGGCGACAACGCCGGGTAGCTCGATGCTTAGCAGCTCCATCACCAGCAGTAGGAGCGGACCGGACGCCGCACCGCCGAGAGTCTCCAACGCCCGGCGGGCGAGGACCTCGTCCCGTTCCACGCCGACAAGCCGCAGATCCTTCGCGTCGACGGCGTCGGGCAGATGGCGAAGTAGCCGGGCAGCCCGCACCGACGGCGCCCGCCGTTCGCCGGAACGGCCGGGACGGCCGGGCCGGTGACGCTCGTCCAACATCCGCAACCCGTCGACGAGGGCGGGATGCCAGGGCCGGAAGAAGTCGAAAGCGATAGCCAGGCCGAGACCGAGAAGTGCGCCCGCGATGGCGCCGAAGACGGTCGTGGTCATCGGAGGCGACCAAGGAAGCGAGGAGCAGCCGAGCCGAGGGCGAGCCGGCGCATCCAGATCAGGAGAGCGGCGGTGCCTACCAGGAGCGCCGCCATGACGAGCTGGCCACCCAGAGTCCGATACGCGTCGGCGAACCCAGGGGCGAGTGCAAGGAGGACGAACACGCCGGCCTGGATGACGAGGAGCATCACGATCGACTGTCGGGACTCCGCGCGGTCGGCCTCGACCTCTCGCCGGCCACGGACCTCGCGCTCGACGGAGGTCGCAAGCTGCCGCAGGACCATGCCCACACCGGGCGTCTGGTGAAGAAGCGCGAGCGTGAGAGCGGCCGAGATACTGTCAGCAACCCGGTCGTCGATCTCGTCCGCGAACGAGGCAAGGGCGGTCACTCTGTCCTCCCGCCCGTGCCTCAGCGCTGCGGCCAGGCGTCGGACCGGTCCGGCGATCCGCTCCGGAGCCGAGTTGCCGGACGCGATGATCGCCTCGGTGAGCCCGGCGGCGCCTCCACCGACGAGCACATCAGCCATCCGTCGACACCACGTTGCCAGGTTGGCCAGGACCTCGATCTGCTCGCGGGCCACGCGCGCCGACCCGAGCAGCCAGGGCAACCACATTCCCGTGCAGACGATTGCGAGCCCGATGAGGGGCCACCCCGTCAGCGCGGCGGCGGCGATGCCGCCGATGACCCAGGCGAGGATGCGGAGACGCTGCGTCGGCGAAGTGGCGTGAACCTTCCGGAGTGCGCGGGCGAGGTGACGAGCTTGGGCCTTGAGCCGTGTGGAGCGTTCAGCGGAGCGCTGGTTGAGCGGGCCTGCCAGCCGGGCCACCGCCATACCAAAAGCGGCGCCCGACGCAGCGGCGAGCAGCACTGTGGAGATCATCCTTTACGCACCTGCCCGTTCCGAGACTGCGCCCCGACGAGAAACCCGAGATCGATCCCCGCCTCGTCGAATCGCCACCGCATCTGCGGCAGCATGTGGAAGCGTGCACGCGGATCATCGGCAGAAGAGTCCGGGCAGAAGATCCGGTTCATGGAGACAGCGCCGGTCTCGACGACGCCGGTGACCTCGGCGATCTCCGACACCACTCGACCGCGGCCACCGAGCGCCGGATGGTCGAGCTGCCGGAGATGTACGACGTAGTCGATGCCTTGGGCCGCGAGCCTCGTCACGAAGGAGACCGTCCAGCCGTTGCCTGCTCCCTTCATCGCCGCTGTCACCAGCCGCTCGAACGCGTCACCGGCGGAGCCCGCATGCAGGGTGCACATCGAGCCGGGCATGCCCGAGTTCATCGCCTCGAGCATCGGCAGGGCTTCGGCGCCTCGGACCTCGCCGACGACGACTCGTGTGACGGACATTCGCAGGGTCTGGTGAACCAGGTCCGCGAGCGTGATCTCGCCGGCTCGTTGGCCGCCCATGCTCTCCGTCGAGCCTGGTCGGGCTTCAAGCGCCAGGACCAGCGGTGAGGAGCCGGGCAGTTCGTGCAGGCCCAGCTCGAACTCGGTCTCGAGCGTGGCGATGCGTTCGGTTGCAGGGATCTCCCGGGTGAGACACCTCAGCAAGGTCGTCTTGCCCGACGACGGTGCTCCTGTCACGACGACGTTCGCCTTGGCCGCGACGATCGCTCGAAGGAATCCGGCTGCCTGTGTGGACAGCGTGCCCATGCGCACGAGGTCGTGCAGCGTGATGCTCTGCAGGCGGTGCCGCCGGATGGTGACGGTGGGCCGTGGCACGACCTCTCGCATGGCGGCGAGACGGGAGCCGTCGGGAAGCCGCATGTTAAGGAAGGGCTGGGCGGGGGAGAAGGAGCGCTCCGACGAGCCGTGGTGAGCAGCGATGTACTGGATCTGCTCCACGAGCGCGGCGTCGGACTCGGCGATCGGGTCGGGTGCCACGCGCAGCGCGCCGCCCCGCAGCCGCAGGTACGGGCGGTCGCAGCCGGTGATGTGCACGTCTTCGATGTCGGGGTCGTCGAGGAGCTCCTGCAGGCGGCCGAGTCCCCAGATCGCGTTGTCGACCTGCCGGACGACTGTGGCCTCTGCTTCCGGCGACAGCAGGGCTTTGCCCGAGTTGAGTCGTCGGCGCGCCTCGACGGCGAGCTCCTGCTCCACCCACGACCTGACGAGTTGTCGCTGATCCGCTGCTGTGAGCCGCTCCCGGCCTTCGTGTCGCTCCAGCCGGCCGATGACGGCGACGCGTAGCCGTTCGATCAGATCAGCGGTCATGAGCTCGCCGTCCTTGCCCATGTCTGAGGTCCGGAGAGCACTCGTGTAGCGAAGGCACGAACCGCTTGTGTGAGTGGCGATCGGATGTGCCGGGGGGCGGGTGGGGCCGCCTCGGTCCAGACGAGCGCAGCGCGCCGGTCGAACGGGATCTCACCGATCACGGGCATTCCGCACGCACGCGAGACGTCGGTGGCGGAGTAGGGACGGCCCGGATCAACGATCACGAGCCCCGTCGGCGCACCGTCGGTCTCGCTCTGCAGCGCTGGGAGTGTCCTGGCCGTTGCCCGGATCGCCCGCAGCGATGTTCCGGTGACGACCGCGACCAGATCGCTGCATCGCAGCATCGCGTTGGCGGGATGTGAGATCACGAAGCGGCCGAGGTCGACCAGGACGTCGGCGTCCACGATCTCGGTCACTGTCGCAGCGAAGCTCTGCCACGGGACTGCATTGGCTTGCCCGGCTGTGCCGAACCCCGCGAGGAGATGCGGCCCATGCTCGACTGGGCGGCTTACATGCTGACGGAGTGCTGACTCGGGTCCGGTGAGCCGGGCCTCGAGCAGGACGTCGACGATGGTGTGCTCGGCGGGGACGGCGCCGCCGGTGAGTCCGGCGAGCAGATCCCCACCCTGCGGATCGAGATCGAGCGCTATGGCCGGTCGCGGCCACGTTGCTGCCGCGGCCAGAGTGAGCGTGCTGACACCCGGGCTGCCTTTGACCGACACGAAGGTGATCAGCATCGGTCACCGATCTTCGAGCAGCACGATCGCTGCATGACCGGTCCGAGCGAGCCGAGCAATGGCCGCGGCGTCGGCAGCATCCACCAGCACGTCGACGGTCCTCCTGCCGTCCGCACCCAGGTCCCGCACGACCTCGGCGGTGATGCCGGTGCTCGTCGAGGTCTCGGTGTCGATCACCCCGATGCGATCTTGGGCGGTCAGGACGCTCGCCGGCGCTTGCCCGATCTCGACCGCGATGCCCACGATCGCTTGCCCCGGCCCGGGCAGCGGCGAAGCTCCGGCCGATCCGGGCACCACGATCTGCCCGGGCATCAGGGTGACCGCCGCGGTCTGCCCCACGATCTGGTCGAGCTCTGCCCAGGGCAGCGCCGTGAGTCCGGAATCGGCGGGAACCTGCGCGGCGACGAGGTCATCAGCATTGATCTGAGAGCCGACGGGAACTGTGCGAGCAACGGCGACGATCTGGACCCGCTGCGCGACCGTGTTCAGCACCGCGACTCCGCCCAGAGCCCCGAGGATCGTGAGGGCCGCCGAGATCGCGAGCGCGCGTCGTCGGTGTAGGCGCCGGGGACGAACGGGCACGAAGTCATCGACAGGCGCATCATCCATGCGCGTGGTCACTCGCCACCTCCCACGACCAGCACCTGGATTTCGTCCACGGCGATCGACGTTTCGGATGTCAGGCGCAGCTCCTGGCCGCCGGCCACGGGTGCACCGCCCGAAATTCCGCGCCAGCCGACCTGCCAGACCGCAGTGGCTGTGACGGGCCACCGCCCGGTGCCTCCGGTGCGCTCGGGAAGGGAGCGCTCGCGATAGACGTAGCCGCAGTCCGGTGAGGCGCCGACTTGTCCGTTCCACGGAGTGCCAGGTCCTGCGCAACTCACCGTCGCTCCGCTGGGTCCCAGGGTCCACTCGACCGAGGTGAGTCGGGCTGTGGCGGTGACGCGTGCGTCGCCGACGGCAGCGGTTGCCGTGGGCGCGGAGTCGGGGATGTCGTCGAGCCAGAGCCACACGGGAACGCCGACCACGGCCGGCGCGCCGCCCGCCAGGCGGATGCTGGGCTCATCGAGCTGAAGCTGGTTGATCGCCGAGCGAACGGGGATCCCGGGGTCGTCGACCGGCGCTGCTCCGCCAGTCGACCTGGGCGCTGTAGTCGCGGCAGCCGAGGCGAGCTGCGGCGAAAAACCGAAGACGCGCTGAAGCTCCTCGACGACGTCGTCTGCCTCTTCCCGGACCACGGCTGTGGTCGGGCTCGAGATGGTTTCTCGGGCATGTGGGCTTGTCGACGGCCGGGGTTGCACGGCGGGTGGCCCGGCCGGCCCGCCCGGCCGGCCCGGCTCCGCTGCCGTGATGAGGCATCGCCCCGAACTCATGATGACTTTGCACTGGGCAGGCTGTTGCAGCGCGGGTAGCGGCCCGGCGGCCGGAAGCATAAGGACCATCGAGACCGCGACGCGCTGCGCCGCCTCGTTCAGCACGGCTCCGCCAGGGCGGGCGCCGTCCGCTCCACGAACCACCGCTCGCCCTCCCGTGCGAGCTCGGCACGGTAGCGGTATCTGGTGCTCTGGTTCTGCTCGTCGTCGAGGACGCCGCTGCCCGTGTCGGACACCAGGCGCGAACCGCTGAGGTCGATGCAGTCGAGGACCGCCACCCGGTCCATGGTGGGCACGCTAGTCGGATCGAGTTGGGGCGCGACGGTGACAGAGCCGTCCACGTGCGCGGACAACGAGGCGTAGTTCCGTACCTCGAGAAGCAGGTCGTCGAGGGCCTGGCTCCGAGCGACGGTGGCGAGCGGAACCGACCAGTCCTGGCTGCGCGGCGCCTGCATCGCCAACTGGCTGAGCCGCCAGAACTCGGCGTACACCGCCAGGGCATCTGACGACGATGCCGTTGGGGTGGGCGGAGGCGGTGGGTTGCTGGGGGACGTCTGCGAGCAGCCGGCGATGGACGCCACGCAGATCGCGGTGGCGGCAGCGAGCGGGTAGGCGCGTGGACGGCAGTAGTGGAGCACGGCTCCGAGCCTGGCCAGGGCGGCTCGCCTGTTGTTCGCGTTCGTTCGCTGCTCGATTCGCACTCGCTGCTCCTGTCGACGAGGCCTGTCCGTGCTGATCACCTTCCCGACGCGGTCAAGGTGACAGGTCATGTCCGTCCGCGGAGCGGAACGACCAGCGATCGCCCATATGGAGTAGTAGAGGCGAGCGAGCGCGAGCGGCTGACGAGCACGCAGCTCGCTGGGCGAGAGCGTCGGCGAATCAGCGACCGAGCAGGCGCCGGCCACGGTGAAATCCGCCGATGAGCTGGAGGAACGTGTGTCGGGCAACAAAGGACAGCGGGGGAGTGGTTTGGTCCGCTCGGCGCTCGAGATTGCTGGGCGGGGGTGGCCGGTGTTCCCGCTCCGTCCGGGTCGTAAGGAACCGGCAATTCGCAACTGGGAACGCCGGGCCACGACGGACCCCGATCTGATCCGCCGTACCTGGGAGGTCGCCCCATGGAATATTGGCGTCGGCTGTGGACCGGCGGGCCTGCTCGTCGTCGACCTGGATGCAGGGGACCGCGGTGACCACGGGCGTCAGCGCCTGGCCGCCCTGGCTGCGGGCGCGGGCCAGGTGATTCCGTCGGACACCTATACCGTTCTCACGCCCGGGGGCGAGCATCTCTACTTCTTGGCGGGCGACGGCGGCTACCGGAACACCGCCGGTCGCCTCGGCGCGAAGATCGACACGCGCGGATCGGGGGGCTACGTCGTGGGGGCCGGCTCGGCCGTGGCGGGCCGCCGCTATCGCCTCGCTTGCGACCTGGACCCGGCCGCTCTACCCGGCTGGATCGCTGATCGTCTCGCCATGACTCCGCCGACGCCGGCACTCGCGAGCGTTCATACCGCCAGCAGCAACTACATCGCCGCCGCGCTTCGCGGCGAGGTCGGGCGAGTCGCCGAGGCAACGGCCGGCAACCGTAACCACTCGCTGTTCGTTGCCGCCGTCCGCCTGGGCCGTTTCGTCCACGCCGGACGTCTCGACGAGGGCGTGGTCCGGGACGCGCTCCTGCGCGCGGTCGACCGGCATCGAGGGCCGGGTGGACTGACCGACGGAGAGATCAACCGGACTATTGCGTCCGGGCTGCGTCGATACGGGTCGGCCACAAGCGGCACTCCGTCGCCGACCTCAGCCGAGTGCCATCGTTCCCGCTAGTTGCCCAGCCGTAGGCCGCGTGGATACCGGCGCATGCGGAAAACTCGTAAGCTGTGAATTCGCTAAGAGAATGCGGTCATCGTATGATACCCGGTGATTCGGCTGGACTTCTTCTGCTGAGCCCGCATACTGCGAGACGACCCCTCAGGACCATCGAACGGAAGTGGAAGAATATGGCCCAGGTCACTGAAGTGACGCTGGTTGACGACCTGGATGGCGGCAAGGCGGACGAGACCGTCGCGTTCTCCTTGGACGGTAAGTCGTTCGAGATCGATCTGAGCGCTGCGCACGCCTCGCAGCTTCGCGATGCGATGGCGTCGTACATCGATGCGGCACGGCGCGCGACGACTGGCGGTGGACGTCGCAGCCTTGCCCGCGTTGCGTCGACCCCGCCCAAGTCGAACCGCGAGGAGAACACGGCTGTCCGCCAGTGGGCGCAGCAGAACGGATACAAGGTCTCCGAGCGCGGACGGATTCCGTCCGAGGTGTTGCATGCCTACGCCGACCGCGACGACACGCCCGCCCCGGCCGTGGTCGAGGAGAAGCCGAAGCGTCGCAGGCGCAGGAAGGCCGCCGACGCAGCCTGATCCGGCAGCGGAAGGGGCCGAGGCCGCTGCCTCGGCCCCTTTCTCGTGCTCACTCGTCCGACACGGCCCGGTCGAATGAGCGGGCGTCGGATCGACGGCGGCCTCGAGTGGCTGCGTGAGAGCGCTATCCACAGCAATGGCCGCCTCCCTGAATTGGTCCACAGGGCTGGCAGCGAGATCCGGCGTGGTGAAGCACCGCGTCATGGTGTCGTCATGTCGCTTCTCCGACGAGCACTCGCACTGTGGGCGGTAGGACTGGCGCTCTGGCTCGCCCTTGCCACTGCGTTCCCAAGCAGCCCGGTCCTGCGTGCGCTCGCGGGAGTCGGCTGCCCCGACCATCCGGCCTTCGAGGTTCAGCAGGCGGCCGGCGTCCAAGTCCTGTCGGTCGAGGCGGACTCCTGCCCGGGCATACCTGCAGAGGAGGCGGTGAGACGGATGGCCCTGGCCGGCTGGACGGCCTCGCCGTACTCCGTCGATGCCGTTTCCGCGACCGTGTCTCGCACCGTGAGCGGACGTGCACTGAGCATCGTTCTGCGCGCCGACGAGCTGAGGGCGGCTACCGGCACGAGCTTGGATGGACTTCCCCGGGCAGAGAGCCGGGTTGGGCCCGCCACCCGTGTGACGGCTGTCGCCGAGACGGCAGTTCCCGCGTTGGCGAGCGGGGTCGCGCTGCTCGTCGTCGCCCGCCTGCTGCGTTCTACTCGGACGGCGACCCTCTGTCCTGCGTTGGTCTTCAGTCGGCGACGCTGAGGTGGATGTGGTCGTAGTGCCCGCCGGTGGGGTCGCTGACGTTGTAGATTCCGCCTCCGTTGTAGGGCACTCCCCAGCCGTTCTCGTCCGCCGTCGTGCTGTCCCAGTAGCGCCCCTGCCAGATCAGATAGTGCACGTGCAGGGGCGCGGCGTTGGTCCGGAGCCAGTTCGCGATCTGCCAGCCGTGCGCGAGCTCGTCTCCGACGGGGAAGGTGCCGGCCGTGGTGGGGAAGATGTCGCAGGCTCGGCCCTTCGGATGATCGCTGCTGGGATTCTGCAGGTGAGGATCCCAGCACGACACGGCCCGGATCGCTCGGCCAGTAGGCCCGAAGGCTGCCAACACCGCGTTCAGCGCGTTCAACGTGGCAGGCGTCAGACAGCCCCTCGTCGTCGGATCGTCCTCGGTGCAGCCAGCGCTCGATCCCCGGAATGGCTGCGCGGGAGCCGGCCCTGCAGAGTCCGAGCTGTTCTGATCGGAGAAGACCACGCCGATCATGCCGAGGAGAACGGCAAGCATGAGGGTGATGACGAGCAGGACGGCACTCAGACCCGCAGCACCCACAGCGATTACTCGCACGGCTCAGGCGGCCGGGTATGGCGCGGTGGGCAGCGTGGGAAGCGGGGTGTGACCGGCTCGGGCGCCGAACCGGTCGTCGTGACCGCAGTCCACGAACGGTCCGTCCGCGGCGAGCAGCGCGCGCAGGCACGGATCGAGGTGGTCTCGGATCCAACTGGACATGGCGGTGCCGGGATCGGGAGCGAGTTCGGTCCAGGCCCGGCGGAGTGCCTCGAGCCGGAAGACTGCTTCGGCGTGTTCCCACCACAGTGGGCACCAGTGCAGCTCGCCTCGCAGCGGGCGTGCGATGACCGAGGTGACATGGCGGTGGACCCAGCGGACGAGACGGTTCGGGTCCAGACCTGCGGTGGGGATGTCATCCTCGTCCGGCCCGGTTCGGTCGAGAAGGTCGTCGAGCAGGGCGCTCTGGTGTTCGCGCCACGTTTCGAGCGCGGCCAGGCGGGTCTCGGTCTTGGCATCGTCTGTCACGGTGTCTTCTCCTGTGGTGACTCGTACAAGGCGCCGAGGACCCGGTGAGCGGTCTCGCGGAGTTCGTTGAGAGCGGAGTCGGCGTAGGCGCTGATGTCCGCGGCGTGTCTCTCGCGGTACCACGGCAGCAACTGCACGAGTCCGGCTCGTCGACCGGAGGTGAGCAGTACGGCATGGGTACGTTCAAGTGCCCGTAGTGCATCCGGCGGCAGGATCGGTTGGCGTGTGGTGCTGGTCTGCCAGGTACGGCCGTTTCCTCGTCCGTAGCTGGTCGATCTCTTCTCGACGTCGTGATCGCCGATCAGGCCGGACAGGCGCTGGAGGAAGGCGTGATCGTCCACGCCGGCACCGACCAGTTTGATGGTCGCGGCGGACCAGAGAGAGTCCATGCCCTGAGCGCCCCAGACGCCGACGCCCTGCTGGTAGCTCTGGAGCATCGTCAGGACCTGGATGCCACGGGAGCCGTAGTGGCTGTACAGCTGGGGGAGTTGCTGGATCGGGCAGATGTTGGCAGCTTCGTCCAGAACAGCGACGACGGGTGGATCGAGTCGGCCCCCTGCGGCTTGAGCCTGCATCTCGGCGACCTCGAGCAGACGGTCGACGAGCGCCGCGACGACGGGCGCCGCCGTCCCGGCGCCTTCCTTCGACAGTAGGTGCGCCGTGACCGGCTGCTCGGACGCTGTGATCAACAGTTGCGAGGGGTCGAGCTCGACCTGCATGTCGTCGGGGGCGCTTCGCCACGTGTTGGGCGGCGTGATCCAGCGCAGGATCCGTTCGGAGGTGAGGGCTTTGGCCGCGGTGCGTGCGGTTTGGTAGATGCCCTTCGCGGTGATGTCGGCGCCGCGCAATGCTGCGTCCAGATCGGCGGCCTCGACGACCGCGCCAACACGGTCGAGAGCGGCGACGGCGTCGCGGCGGCCGTGCTGCAGCCAGATCACGACGTCGCGCATCGTCCGACGACCGAGCGCGGCAGCCAGCAACGTGCCGGTGAGCACCTGCTCGCCGGCGGCGTGGAAGAACGGATCCCGGCGCTGTCCGCCGATGGTGCCCATGAAGTGCCCGGCCAGCCGCGCGGCGGCCTCGTAGCGATGGTCGTCGGGGGCGTCGCGGATCGAGCGAAGCGGATCCCACCACCATGTCTGTGGGGCGTAGGCGATCTGCTGCGGGTCGAAGGTCCAGACGGGGCCGACCTCGGCGCGGGGGCCGGAAGTGAGGGCCCAGAGATCGGATTTGTTGGAGGTGGCGACGACGAGGCCGGGGGCGCTGAGGACTGCTGGAACCGCTACGGCGCTGGTCTTGTTCGACCTGGGACCCATGATCACGAGGGCCACGTCCTCCCAGGACATCCACACCTCGTGCCCGCCGAGGATGCCGAGCCGGATGCCGCGGTCCGCGGTCGTGAGCGTCCGATCATCCGGCAGGCGACGAAGTGAGCGGGCTCGCTTCTCCTGCGCGGTCCCGGTGAGGTCACCGAGCTCGGTGGCGCGAAGGAGCGTCCGCGGGCTGGCCTGTCGGAGCAGCCGGCGGGTTCCCAAGCCGATGAGCACGACGGCGAGGGCGAGCACGACGAGCGCACAGCCGAGAACGGCCGCGAACCATCCGCGTGCCGGGGCATCGGTATAGACGAGCAGGCGGGGTGACCAGTCCGGCGGGGCCCAGCTGCCGGTGGCCGCCAGCCGGGACACACCGGAAGCGAGCCATACCGCAGTGGTGGTGCCGGCTCCGAGAGCGATCGCGCTGAGCAACGCGAGTGGGGCTGCGGCCTCCCCGAGACCTGGTCTGATCATGACGCCTTCCGGAAGGCGCCATCGGTGTCGTAGAGGCGGCGCTCGCTCGGTGTCAGGGTCAACGCGACGGGGAGCCCCATCCGTTCACCGGACTTGATCAGGTACTTGCCCCGGCCCGGGTGCGCGCGCCCGGAGTGCCAGGTGGGTGGGGCCGCCCACGAGGTCACGAGGGCCGCCTCCCCGGTGGTCAGCGAGGTGATCCGGCGGAGCCCGTCCAGTTCCCTCTCCGCCATGCCGCCGAGAATGAGGACGCCGTTGCGACTGGCCATGCCGCGGGCTTTCGCCCTGTCGGACTCGGTGGGCAGGGCCTCGAGGTCGTCGAGGGAGTGAGTGACCTGGACGGAGACGACGCCGCGATGGCGGTTGAGTCGAGTGATCCTGTCGGACCGCTCGACGAGTCCGGGAGCGACGCGTAGGGCTCGCCAGAGCTCGTCCTGGACCTGGACCACGTTGCGTCGGCGGCCGTCGGCGGTGTTCGCATCGATGACGCCCGCCGCCCAGGCCCAGGAACACAGCATCGCAGCCGCCACCGCGTCGTCGTCCTCCTCATCGAGCGCCGACAGGTCGAGAGACAGCGCGGTGGTGCCCGTGTCGGCGCGGACGCTGGAGCGGCGATCGAAGATGCCCCGCAGGGCTCCGTCGCAGAGCAGGCCGAGGGTGTTGATCAGTTCGCGGGCAGAGCGGCGGTACTCGTGCTCGTCGCTGGCAGCGGTGATGGCGACGAGGTCGTCCGCAGCGGTGCTGAGGACGTGAAGGACGTCGGGGATGAGGGGCTGACTGGTCTCGCGCACGCCGACGACGAGATCGAGGGCCGCGCCGAGCAGCCGCCGCTCGGTAACAGTGATCTCTGCTCGCCGCACGATCGTGGTGAGCGCCTCGAGCAGCGAGAGCCTGCGGGCGCGGATCGTCTCCGCGAGCCGTTCCCGTTCGGCTCCCTTCACGGTGTCGAGGGCAGCGGCAAGTGGGCCGGCGTCGAGTGGGTTCAGGGAGTGGGCGCCGCGACCTACCTCCCAGACCGCACCGCCGAGGGCAGCGATCAGCTCGCTGTACTCGCCCTTCACGTCACCCGGCACCACTGCCGTCATGCCGAATCCGACGAGGCCGACCAGTAGCCGTTTGGTGAGGGAGGACTTGCCGATGCCGGGCTGACCTTGCACCCAGACTCCGGTGTTCGAGACGAGCCCTGTGCGAAGCCATCCGGCGGGGTCGAGACCGATGGGCTCCGAGGTATGGAGGTGCCTCCCGATCGGTACTCCCTGGACGACGGCACCGGAGGAGACGGCGAACGGGTAGAGGCCGCAGGCCTGGCTGGTCGTTGCGGTGTAGCGGGCAGCGGCCTCGACGTTAGCGGCGCGGCCGCCTTCGCGTACGGGCCAGCCCCACCTCCGCGGTACCGGCGAAGTAGTCATGTTGTCCTCCGAATCAGCGCCCGCCGCGGCGACGGGTGAGGTCGACCGGATCGAGACCGACGCCGAGCGCGACGGCGAACCCGGAGGCTTGGCTCCCGCGTAACCGACGGAGCCTGAGCTTGGCCTGGCCGGCGCGGGTCTCGACGTCGCCGACCGCGGCAGGAAGATCCGCGGGATCCAGCACGGTCGTGGTGACGTAGAGGCTGAAGCGGCCGACCCCGGCTCCCTCGGCCTCCTCGCGGGCGGACTGCAGAGCGCGGTTGCGATCGTCGCGGTCACGCTGGGTCTCGTCGCGCCGGGTGCGTTCGGCCCAGGCGCGCCGGATCTGGCCGCTGGTGATCTCTGCCTCGACCTTGGCCGCGGCGTGTTCGGCGTCGTAGGGCTCGTAGAGCAGGGTGACCCGTCGGGGGAACGGCCCAGGGGCGAGGAGCGGGGTCAGGATGTGCGGGCTGACGGACTGTCGCGGTGCCTCACGCATACCCCAGGTGACTGACACCCCGGAGTCGTGGCGATAGTCGTCCCAGGTCTCGGTGGCCGCGACCGGGCCGGCCTCCGACCACTCCTCGAGCAGGACCCGGTCGGTGGCCAGGTCACGGCGGGCCGAAGGATCGAAGGCCGCTCGCAGCCGGCCGGCCAGCCACCCGGTTCCGGCCCGACCGAGCACGGCGACACCCGCGCCGGCGAGGGCCTGCTCGATCCCGGGCAGCCCGCGCCCGGCGGTGATGGTCGCCTCGACAAGGTCGCCCGGGCGGGGTGACGCCTGCTGCGGGTCCATGGTGACCGTGACGCGGGCGTCGATCTCGGCCGTGGCTTCCGGATTGGCCGCGACCAGCTCCTCGAGGACGCGCCGGGCCAGAGCGGGAGCATCCGGATCGAGCGAGGCCGCGACATGGTCCCGGGTCGTTGTCCCGCCGGTCGGCGCGGTGTCGACGGTGACCGAGAGGTGCGTGACGAGGCGCTGATACCCGAGGTCAGCGAGGAGTGCGGCCCAGCCGGCCACCCAGCGGTCCATCTGATCGTTGTCGGCGAGGTCGAGGCCGACAGGGGAGACGCGTAGGACCGCCGAAAGACGTCCCGTGCGGCGATCCCACAGCCAGCACTGCCGACCACCGCGCCCGTCGTCGGCGTCCACCGGCACGACCGGGGCGAGGACGCCCGGAAGGTCGACGCCGCGCGGGTGGGTGGTGAGGATGCCGCCGGCCCAATCGGTCCACCCCGCGGCCCGAGCCCGGCGAAACCGCAGCACACGCGTGAGGACGTCGGCGAGCGTGACGCCGCCGACGCGGACCACCACTGCCGCGACGACGACTACTGCCGCCCCAGTCAGAGGGATCGCCGCGCGCGGAACGGTCGAGAAGGCCAGCAGCGGGACGAGGATGGCCAGGAAGAGAACGACTGTTGAGCCGGTTCTCAACGAGCCGATGCCCCAGCCGCGTTCTGCACGCCAGTTCCCGTAGAGGCGGGGCAGGGAATCGCTGGGAGGGGTCACTTCTTCGCCCCCGGCTCCTCATCGGTACCTCCCGTCGCCGTGTCCCGCGCCTTCTTCACAGCCGCGGACCCGACGGCCACCGCCGCCGTCGCAACAGATCCCGCAGCTCCTGCAGCCGGGCCCGCACCTCGCGGTCCGGCTCCGGCGGATCCAGGACCGGTGGCTTCCTGGGCCGAGGCGCGTTGGCCCGGGGAGCGGCTGGACATGGCTATGGCACCTGCCGCGGACACCAACCCGGAGCCACCGATGCTCTGGCCGCCGACCTGGGTGCCGGACCAGGAGAAGAACTTCATCAGGGCCGGCATGGCGACGAGCGCGAGAAGGAGCACGACCAGCCCTGCCAGGAGGGTGCTGATCTCGCCGGGCTGGTTCGACGATCGGGTGGACAGGTAGGTGAAGCCGACGAAGTAGACGAAGGCGGCGGCGGGCTTGTAGACGGCGATGGCGATCAGCCAGGGCAGCAGCCGCGTGAGCCAACCCCGTGTCGTCCGGGTGAGGGAGCCGGAGGCGGCAAGCGGAAGCATCGCCGCGAGGACAAGCAGCCCGGCCTGCCGCACAAGCATGAGCACCCACTGCAGCAGAGACAGGACCGCCGCCACCAACCCGACGAGCAGCAGCACGAAGTTGTTCTTCATGCCCTCCTGACTACGGAGGTTGTCCACCATAAGTACGGCGAAGTTGTTCGCGGCGTCATCGAGGATGTCACGGCTGAGTTGATCGCCGGCTCGCAAGCCCGCCTGCAGAACGATGAGTCCGAGGGCTGACACCGCGACGAAGCGGAGCAGCCCCGTCGCGACGGTGATCAGCGGCTCGGCCTTGCGGGACAGGATGAGACGCCCGGCCTGTACGACGACGGAGACGGTCAGGATGACCAGGACGAGATAGCGCAGCTCGCCCTGCGCCGCGAGCACTGCGGGGTCCAGAGGGTTGACGCTGTCGGTCTGCGCCCACCAGGAGGTTGCTGCCACCACGAGGTCGGCCGCGCCTTGCGTGACGCGGAAGACGACCTCGTCGAAGGCGTTCTGGACGATCTGAGTCGACTTGCACTCGAGATCGAAGACCCCGCAATCAGCTCCTGCCTGCGCCAGCCCGTTCATGACCGCCCCCCCCCCCGCGATCACGTGCTGCTCGGCCGGCAGGGGGCTCGTTGGCGCCGGAAGGTCGATCTGCCAGGGAAGGGTCTTGTCGTGTCGACACATCGGCTACACCTGGAACGCGCCGACGATGACCGCTGCGACTGAGGCCAGGGCGAGGCCGCCGAGAATCCAGGCGGATCCGATCAGGCCCTCGTAGGCGGTGGCCGAGCGGTTGCGCCGTCCGACGATGATCATGACGGCGCAGATCAGGAGACCTGCTACCCCGGCTGCGAGCACGCCCCACTTGAGCCAACCCAGAATCATGTCGGCCATCCCGTCCAACCCGGGCGGACGGGTGGGAGCCGGGTTGGGTGGCTGGGCCACGACTACCACCTTCACCGAGCACGCTCCGGACGCAGGACGTGCCCGACCATCGGCACGAGCGTGCTCGCGACGCGGGGCGCGATCGGGGCGGCGCCGGCAATCTGGTCGACGGCGTCGAGCCAGCGCCGACTGCTGCGGTCGAGATCGCGCCGCGCTGCCGTCGTGAGGGCTTGGATGTCGTCGATCGGGCGGGGAAGCTCGCGCCAGCGCGCGACGTGGGGGAGCAGGACCGTGCGCGCGGTGTAGGGCGCGATCAAGGTCATCCGGGCTGTGACCGCTCGGCCCGGCCGTGCGCCATCGACGGCGTTGACAGCCAGGATGGGCTGACCGGGCATCCGTCCGATGGCTGTGGCGGCGCGGAGCAACGACTCGGTGGTCGCTCGGCACACGAGAACCTGAACGCGCTGTCCTCGGTGCACACCGCCGTCCTGGGCGCGAAGCGCGGTGGCGAGGCTGGTGGTCCCGACGCCACCGGACACGCCCGCTACTAGCGGTGCGTCTGCGGACTGGGCAAGGGCATCTGCTGGCATGACGATCTCCTGACGGCGAGCTGTGTCGCCGAAGATCCGTCATGGCCGCTCCGGTCCTGTTCGCGCTTGCTCTTCGACAGAAGTGAGCAGCGCCGAACGAGCTCAGGAGCAGCACCAAGGCGGGACGAGCGGGCGGCCGCCGCGTGGGCGGCTCCTGCTCGTCGGCTTCCCGGCTCAGGTCGGCGCGGTCGGTCCGGGCGGAGCGTTGTTCGACGTCGCCGAGCGCGGCCTCACCCATCACCTGGGCGAGGTCCGCCGATTCTCGGCCGACTGGGACGTGGTGCGTCGCTTCGACTGCGCGAGCGGGATCCCGATGCGTTGGAGGCCTACCAGCGGCACGGCCGGCTCATCGAAGCCGGCACGGTCGACCAGGCCGAGACCGTGGCCGCGCGGGCATGGATGGCCGACACCCTCGGCGGCCGGGACTCGATCCTCATCGTCGGGAGCAACGACGCCGCCGCGCGGGTCAGCGCCGCGCTGCGCGCGCAGCTGGTCGACCTCGGCCATGTCGGGGCGGCCGGGGTCGAGCTAGGGATGCAGGGCACGGTCGTAAAGCGGGAACGGGTCCGGGTCGGCGCCCATCAGACGGCCCAGCAGCTCCGGAACGGTCTCGGTCGACGTCATCGGCGCTCCCTCGTGTCCGTGTGCCCCGACGCTATCCGCGGGCCGCGCCCCGGCGCTCTGACCGGCGCGCACGGGTTTCGGACAGACGCGCAGGGGGGCTACAGTCCCGCCGATCCCCTCCCACCACGGCAAGGACGCCAGGGATGTACGAGGTCGAGACGGTCAGGACCCGGCATGCGCCCGCGGCGCAGCGCGCCGCCCTGTGGAGCGAGACGATCACCGCCTTCCAGGGCAGGCACAGCTACGACTACCCGGTCCCAGAGCGATTCGACGCGACCGCGACCCGGCAACGCAGCGACCGGTTCCAACTGGTCACCTGGCACATCGCGCAGGGCCAGACGATCCGGCGGGCCCGCGGGGACGACGACGACCACTACCGGCTGCTGTTTCCCTCGTCGGCCGGATCGATCTGCGGCTGCCGGACGGGGACCGCCGCCTGACCGCGGTGGACGGCCTGCTGATCGCCCCCGACGCCCCGTACGACCTGCGGCTACCGCCGGGCAGCCGGGGGCTGGTCGCGACACTGCCCCGTGCGGACGTCGAGGACCGCACCGGCCGGTTCGCCCACCGGCACCTGCGCCTCGGCCAGGCGTCCGGGCGCGTGCTCGCCCTGATGCTCACGACGCTGGTCGACGACCGCGCCTCGCTCACTCGCCGCGCCTTCGACACCGTCTGCGGCCAGGCCGCAGAGCTGGCCTGCCTCGTGGACGGGGACCTGGCAGCGGTCTCAGAGCACGACCTCGTCGCCCAGCTCCGGCTCGTCGTGCGCCGCCGCGCAGCCGATCCCGAGCTGACGGGAACTGCGCTCGCCCAACACGTCGGATGGTCCCTGCGGCAGGTCCAGGCCGTGTTGCAGCGGGAGGGGACGACCCCGAGCACGCTGATCCGCGAGACCCGGCTGCAACTCGCCCGCACGCTCCTCGGCGGGACCGCGACGATCACCGCCGTGGCCCGGGCCAGCGGTTTCCGCTCCATCGATGCCTTCGAGAAGACCTTCCGTCGGCGGCACGGGATGAGTCCGTCGGAGTACCGGAGGTCCTGCGGCGCGTGCCGGGGACGGTAGGTACCCCGTGGTTTCCTGCGCGTCGAGACCCACCCGTGGTGAGCAGGACGGGTACCGCCGGGTCGTCAGTCGTCCGGGCGCATCCCCGCCATAGCAGGTCGACAAGCGCTTCGGTATGGCCGCGCCAGTCGCCCGCGGGGGTCGAGGAACAGCAGGCGCCCAGGCCGCGCAGGACGTTCTCGGGGGCGAGGCCGGGGCGGACGGTGCCGGCCTCCGCGTTGGCTTCGAGCAGGGTGCGCTCCCGTCGACCATGGCTTTCGTAGGCTTGCCCGGGACGTCCTCGTCGTCGGCGTTCGTGGCGGCGCCCAGAGCGTCCGCGAGGCCGCGCTTGGTCATCATGTACCGCGCGGGGTCGTCGACGGCATCAACCTCGCCCGCACCATCGAGCCCCGCGGCCTGCGGAACTTCGTCGACCACGCCGTTCCCGAGCTGCAGCGCCGGGGCCGGTACAAGACCGAGTACACCCCGGGCACGCTGCGAGAGAAGATGACGGGTGCCGGCGCGTTGCTCGGAAGCAACCACTACGGAGCCCGCCGCCGATGACCCTCTCCTGCGAGCCGCTCACCCCGACGGCCTTCCTCGAGCGGGTGGCTGCAGCACTCGGTCTTGACGAGCGAACAACGGCCCTACTCGCGAAATTGCCACCCCAGACTTGCCGCGCCGACCGACATGCCCGGTGGTCGCCGTCCTCCACGCAGACGTGGCAATCGACGCTGCGTTGGAGGCATCGGACGTAACCAGCGAGGGGCAGTCGGTGCCGATTAGGCTAGCTGCTCGGTTCGACCCTGCGCCGGAGGATCTTTCCCGTCGGTCCCTTGGGCAGGCTTTCAACAATTCGGATCGACCGGGGGTATTTGTAGGCGGCCAGCACCGACTTGGTGAAGGACTTCAGGTCTTCGGGTTGCGCGGTTTCGCCGGGCTTGAGCGACACGACCGCAGCGACCTCCTCCCCCAATGTCGGATGGGGGACTCCCACGACGGCCGCCTCGGCGACCGCGGGGTGCAGGTACAGTGCTTCCTCGACCTCCCGGGGGTACACGTTGTACCCGCCTCGGATGATCAAGTCCTTCTTCCGGTCGATGATCGTGTAGTAGCCGTCGGCGTCTCGGGTGCCGATGTCGCCGGTGCGGAACCAGCCGTCGCTGATCGCGTCGGAGGTGGCGTCCGGGCGGTTCCAGTAGCCCTTCATGACGTTCTCGCCGCGGATGGCGATCTCGCC
>NZ_JBHSQK010000095.1:0-17589 GCF_042658055.1 Pseudonocardia lutea | reverse complement strand
CGAGCCCCGCCGCCAGCGGCGCGGCCAGGTCGCGGCGGCCGCGTTCCTTGTAGCCCAGCAGCGCGGTGCGCAGCGGCCCGCGGTACCGGCCGGCGGCGAGCGTCTCCGGCGCCCCGGGCAGGACGACGCGGTGCGGGCCGGGCAACCGCGCCGCGCACTCCGGGCACCAGCCGGCCCCGCCCGCGCCGCAGCCGCCGCACGAACACGGCAGCAGGAGGTCGAGCAGGCCGGCGAGGAGCGTGCGCGGGGTCGGTGCGGGCACGGTGCCGGGGCGGGCGGTGCCGGGGCGGGCGGTGCCGGGGCGGGGCATGCCGCCACCCTGGCCGACCGGACCGACATCCCCGGCCGGCTCGGGGCCCGTCGGGCCGAGTTGTCCACAGGTTCGGCCCCCGCGGCTCCGCGCCGATCGGTCCGGCGCCCGGTGCGTCCGGCTCCGCGGATCAGCCGGGGTAGAGCGGCACCCCGTCCGGCGCCGCGCCGAGCACCTGCCGCCAGCTGTCGAGCTCGCCGCCGTCGTAGCTCCAGATCCCGCCCTGGTCGGCGACCAGGAAGGGCCGGCTCGACGCGGCGGTGACCGCCTTGAGCGGCGGGGTGAGGTTGCTGCCCGGCACCAGCTGCAGGGTCAGCCCGTCGGACGACACGAGCGACACCGGGCGGTCCGACCGGGCCGTCACGACGATCAGCGACTCGTCGGCCCGCCAGTCCACGCCCACGACGTCGGACAGGTCCGACGGCCGCAGCCGGCGGACGTTGCGCACCGCGACGTCGCCGTCCGCCGCCCGCACCACCGCCCCGGTGACCAGCCCGCCGTCGACGACCGCGGCGACCCGCACGCCGTCCCGGGACAGCCGCAGGTCGGTGAGCGGGCCCAGCGCGGTGAGCTCGGCGACGTTGACCTGCCCGGTCCGCACCACCCCGGTCTGGTCCACGGTCACGCGGGCGACGACCGCACCCGGGCCGCCGCCCAGCACCGTCCACACCTCGCCGCCGGTCGGGGTCCAGGTCGGCCGGGACAGCGACGCCCCGGACAGCGGCACCGCCTGGAGCATCCCGTCCGTGGGCCCGACCAGCAGCCGCGTGCGGCCGCCGTCCCGGGCGACCGCGGCGATCCGGGTTCCGTCGGGGGTGGTCGCGGCCGAGGCGATGTCGAAGGACCCGTTGCCGGCCTGTCCGCCGACCGGGTCCCCGCCGGGCAGCGCCCGCACCAGCCCACCCGTCACGACCAGGGCGGGGACGTCGGCACCGGGCTGCACGGCCGCGCCGGCCCCGGCCACGTCGTCGGCGGTCAGGTCGGGCTTGTCGGCGAGGAGCGGGGCGCCGTCGACGAGCAGCCGCACCCGCGGCACGTTGATCTCGGCGAGGGTCTGCACGAACTGTGCGGCGATCAGCCGACGGCGGGCGTCGTCGAGGTCGCCGACCTGCGTGAGGTCGACGACCAGCGCGCCGTCGGGCGCGTCCGTGACGTTGGTGCGCAGCCGGGTGGACGGCGGCAGTACGGACTCCGCGGCGTCCTGCAGCGCCGGCGAGGGCCCCGTCAGCAGCATGTCGACGGTCCGCGACGGCAGCGCCTGGGCGGGCACCGCAGGGAGGTAGCGCAGGTCGGCGACCGTGGCGCGGCGCGCGGGGTCGACGAAGTACCCCTTCACCGTGCGGAAGTTGGTGCGGAAGTCCGACAGCCGCACGAGCACGCCGGCGGGCAGCCGGTCGATCCGCCACTGCCCGTTCGTGCGCCGGACGGTCACGTCGATCTCCACCGGCGCCTCGGCCGGCTCGAAGGCACCGAGTGCGTCGAGCGAGCCGACCCGGTCCCCGCGGATCCGCACGGTGGCGGTGTCCGGGTCCGTACTGCTCGTGGGCGGGTAGACGGTGTCGAACTGCTCGTCGAGCACGGTCAGCGAGTCGCCGTCGTCCCAGCCCTGCGCGGCCTCCGGGGTCAGGAACCGGCGCGCGGCCCCGTGCCGGTCCACGGTGCTGCCCGAGGCGTAGACGAAGCCGCGGACCAGGTCGAGGGGGTTGGTGCCCTCGACGGGGCCGGCAGGGATGTCCGGGTTGTCGCCCTCGGTGACCTTGCGCAGCACCTGCACCGACGACTCGCCGGGCACGCTCGCGCAGCCGGTCGCCAGCACGAGCAGCGCGACCAGGACGAGCAGCAGCCGGCGGGTCACCGGTCGCCCCGGGGGTCCAGGACCGCGGGCTCGGCGGGCGCGACGCCCTCGCCCGCCCGGTCGTCCGGGTGCTCCCCGTCCCGCAGTTCGGCGGGGATCGGGGTCCCCCACGGGGGCGTGGGGACCGAGGCGGGCAGCGGGTGTGCGGTGTCGGGGTCGTCGCCCTCGGGCTGCAACGGCAGCGGGCTCGACTCGAGCAGGTCCCCCTCCGTGCGCGGCAGGGTGAGCCGGAAGGCCGAGCCGCGGCCCGGTTCGCCCCAGGCCTGCAGCCAGCCGCCGTGCAGCCGGGCGTCCTCCAGGCTGATCGACAGGCCCAGCCCGCTGCCGCCGCTGCGCCGCGCCCGGGACTCCTCGGCACGCCAGAACCGGTTGAACACCAGCCCGGCCTCGCCCGGCCGCAGCCCGACGCCGTGGTCGCGCACCACCACGGCGACGGCGTGGTCGTCGCCGGCCAGCGTGATGGTGACCGGCCGGCCCTCGCCGTGGTCGATCGCGTTGGCGACGAGGTTGCGCACGATCCGTTCGACCCGCCGCGAGTCGACCTCGGCGTAGACGTCCCCGGGCAGGTCGAGGACCAGGGGCGTGGCCGACTCCTCCGCCAGGCCGCGGACCGCCTCGACCGCGCGGGACACCACGTGCCGCATGTCGAGCCGCTCGGTGCCCAGCTCGGCCACGCCGGCGTCCAGCCGGGAGATCTCCAGCAGGTCGCCGAGCAGCGTCTCGAACCGGTCCAGCTCCGTGACCAGCAGCTCCGAGCTGCGACGGAGCGCCGGGATCAGCTCGTCCCGCGAGGCGTAGAGGATGTCCGCGGCCATGCGCACCGTGGTGAGCGGCGTGCGCAGCTCGTGGCTGACGTCGGAGGTGAAGCGGCGCTGCAGGGCGCCGAACTCCTCGAGCTGGCGGATCTGGGTCTGGATGCTGCTCGCCATCTCGTTGTACGACTCGAACAGCCGCGCGACCTCGTCCTCGCCGTGCACCGGCATGCGCTCGTCGAGATGCCCCTCGGCGAACCGCTCGGCGACCTCGGCGGCCTGCCGGACGGGCCGGACGACCTGGCGGGTGACCAGGCTGGCGATGCCCGCGAGCAGCAGGATCAGCACCAGCCCGCCGACGATCAGGGTGCTCTGGACCAGGCCGAGTGTCCGCTGCTCGGCGTCGAGCGGGAACATCAGGTAGAGCTGCAGCTCGCGCCCGGCCGTGCGCACCGGCTGCCCGACGATCAGGGTCGGGATCCCGTCCACCGTGGTGTACTGCGTGGACAGTGCGCCGTCGGCGACGGTCTGCCGCTGCTCGGGCGAGACGTGGTCGAGGTTGCCGGCCGAGATCTCCGGCCCGCTGCCGGTGCCCGTGGTCAGGGCGGCGCGGAACTCCCCGGCCGTCGGCGCGCCCGCGGCGTCGGTCGTGGACTGGTTGGTGAGCTGGTCCAGGGCGTTGTTCAGCGTGCCCTGCGCGCCCTCGCGGTCCGGGTCGACGCCCGACAGGTCCCGCTCGGAGATCACGCGCGCCGACTCGGCCTGCGCGATGGCCGCGTCGAACTTGCCCTGCAGCAGCCGGTCGGCGATCTGGGTCTGCAGCACCAGGCCCAGGACCAGCGACACCGCGGTGGACAGGGCGAGCGTGGACACGACGACGCGCAGCTGCAGCGAGCGGCGCCACGCCGCCAGCGCGACCGCGCGGATCTCGGAGACGAGCACGCCTGCCGACGCCGCCGCCCGCTTCGCCCGCCGGGCCAGCGGCAGCCGCGCGACCAGGGACCTCAGCGACACGGGTACCTCAGTGACACGACACCATCATGGGCCGCGCCGGCATCACGGCGGGCCCGCCTTGTACCCGACGCCGCGGACGGTCAGCACGACCTCCGGGTGCTCGGGGTCCTTCTCGACCTTCGACCGCAGCCGCTGGACGTGCACGTTGACCAGCCGGGTGTCCGCCGCGTGCCGGTAGCCCCACACCTGCTCGAGCAGCACCTCGCGGGTGAAGACCTGCCGCGGCTTGCGGGCGAGCGCCACCAGCAGGTCGAACTCCAGCGGGGTGAGCGCGATCCGCTCGCCCTTGCGGGTGACCTGGTGGGCCGGCACGTCGATCTCGACGTCGCCGATCGTGAGCTGCTCGGCCGGCTCGGCCTCGGTGCGCCGCACCCGCGCCCGGATCCGCGCGACCAGCTCCTTGGGCTTGAACGGCTTGACCACGTAGTCGTCCGCGCCGGACTCCAGGCCGAGCACGATGTCCACGGTGTCGCTCTTCGCCGTGAGCATCACGATCGGCACGCCGGACTCGGCGCGGATGGCCCGGCAGACGTCGATCCCGTTCATCCCCGGCAGCATGAGGTCGAGCAGCACGACGTCCGGGCGCATCTCCCGCACGGCGGGCAGCGCCCGGGTCCCGTCGCCGACCACCGCGGTGTCGAAGCCCTCGCCCCGCAGGACGATGGTCAGCATCTCGGCCAGGGCCGGGTCGTCGTCGACCACCAGAACGCGCGACTTCATGGGAGGAAGCATCCCATCCTGCACCGACGGTCCCGTCCCGACCCGCGTCATCCCGGTTCCGCGCCCGTTCTGCCTGTGCGGCACCGGTCCCGTAGGTGCGCCCCGCGGCGGACGGTCAGCACGCCGGGACCCGGCCTTCTCGTCCGCCGAGCCGAACGGTCAGCGCACCGGGCGGTGCGATGCTCCGGACCGGCCGATCAGCGCACCGCGCCGCAGCACTTCTTGTACTTCCGTCTGCTCGCGCACCAGCACGGCGCGTTGCGGCCCGGCGGCCAGGCGATCGAGGCGTCCTCGGGCAGGGCGCCGAGGTAGCGGGTGCGGGTGGACTCCTGCTCCGGGTCGAGGCGGTTCGCCTCGGCGAACCGGGCGAGCCCCTCGGCGGTGCCGGCGAACAGCCTGATCGGGGTCATGCCCTCCTCGGCGAGCGCACGCCAGTGGAGCTCGGCCTGGGCGAAGTACGCGTCGTCGGGCCTGTACGTCGCCGGCCACCGCCGGTGCGCCTCGTCCCGCTCCGTCCGGGTGAAGTAGAGGACCCGGATGTGCCGTGGAACCGGCCGGGGCGTCCTCCCGAACAGGCCGGCCAGGTCCTCGTCGGTCGGCGGCGCCGGGGCCGGCTCGTCCGTCGCGTCCGGGGCGAGGTCCAGCTTCTCGCGCACGTCACGGCGGCCGCGCAGCGTCGGGGCGGCCAGCTCCAACCAGCCCTTCGGCCCGCTCAGGGCCTCGGTCTCGGCGGGCGACAACCGGGCCACGACGCGGTCGTACCAGGTCAGTGCGTCGGCCAGCGCACCCCGTGCCGCCGACAGCTCGGCCGCGACCGTGCAGTGGCCCTGGTCGAGGTCGGGATGGCGGGCCAGCGCGTCGAGCTCGGCCCGGGCCTCCGTCTCGCGTTCTGGGCGAGCAGGGTGTCGATCAGATCGATCCGGGCCCAGCAGCCGTCCTCGCCCTCCTCGGCGACCAGCTCGCGGAGGATCCGCTCGGCGCGTGCGGGCTCACCGGCCTCGCGCCACGCGTGCGCCGCTTCGCGGAGGATCTCCGCCCGTTCCTCGGGGAACTCGGCGACCTGGGCTTCGAGATCCTCGGCATCTGCACGGGCCCTGTCTGCCGGAGCGTGCGCCGTACGCGGCACGTAGTACCGGAGGGCACGCGGGTTCGCGCCCCTCGGCCCGGTGTGTCGCCCGGTGGCGGCACCGCTCCTCCCCCGGCGGGCGTGGCGGAGCGCCTCGAGCCGCACGCGCTGGACGTGCGCCAGGTCGCTCTCCTCGGTCATGGTGCGAGGGTGGCGACGGCCAGCGGCACTTCCGTGTCCCCCGTCGCCAGGACCCGTCCTCGGTCGAGGTCAGCTCGCCACCACGCTCGCCGCGAGGAAGGTCTCCCCCGGCATCTCCCGGCGCAGCCGCCAGACGACCGCGATCGGCTTCTCCCCCTCGTGCGAGAGGTACTCACAGGTGCCGAGGCAGAGGAACGGGGCGGCGCCGATGTCGTCGTTCTTCGTCTCGCGCACGAAGAGGGTGATGTGGGTGCCCCGCTCGCGATGGCGCAGGTACCGCTGCCCGGTCTCCGAGGCGACGGTCGTCGCGTTCTGCGACTCCCAGTGGAAGAGATCGGGTCGCTGGGCGTAGTCGCGGTACATCGTGGTCGGGGAGAAGTCCCGCTCGGTCTTGCGCAGGTTGACGAAGAGGGCGTCCGTGCGGGTCGCCGGCGCCCAGACCACCCCGGCGGCGTGCCCGTGCGCCTTCCGGTCGAGCGAGGCCCAGTCCAGCCCGGAGAGCACCTCCTCGCGCCGGTAGTGCGCGTGACTCCGCAGCGGGACGTGCTGCAGCCCCTCGCCCAGCGACCGCGGCACGTGCCGCGCCCGGTCGAGGGTCAGCGCGGTGAGCTCGCGCAGCTCGCCACACACGGCGGGGTGCCGGCGCAGGTGGGCGAACCCCTCCTCGTAGTGCGCGAACCCGCCCCGGTCCGGCCAGATCAGGAAGAACAGCATCCGGGCGAACCGCTGCTCGCGCTCGGTGAGGTCGGCGTAACGTGGGCCGGCGGGATCGGCGAGCTGCGCGTAGACCCCGGCGCGCTCGGGGTCGTCGACGTGGGCGAACAGCGCCATCCGCTTGAGCAGGGCGGTCTCCGCGGGACCGGCCTCGCGGGTGGGGAGTCCCGCCTCGCGACGTAGCGCGGTCCACGAGCCGCCGTTGCGGTAGACGTCCGCCAGGTCGCGATCCGCTTCCTTGAGGTAGTCCGCAAGCGGGACGTCGCCGTACGAGCGCACGTCGGCCACCAGCTCGGACCGGCGCAGCCGCAGCTGGCCCGTGACGTTCTCCAGCACCCTCCGCCGCGCGACCGGATCGAGAACGAGCGCGGAGCCCGCCGGCAGATACGGGAAGCCCTGCTCGACGTCCTCGGTCAGCCGGCGCCGCGAGCTGCCGGTCAGCGCCCGGTACCGCAGGTCGAACCGGAACTCGCGGCGGTGCTGCCCGATGAAGTCCAGCACCGTCAGCACCGCCTTTCCCGGAGCCCGGCGCAGCCCGCGGCCGAGCTGCTGCAGGAACACGGTGGCGCTCTGCGTGGGCCGCAGCAGCAGGACGGTGTCGATCTCCGGGATGTCCAGGCCCTCGTTGAAGAGGTCGACCGCGAACAGGCAGTTCACCTCGCGCTCGCGCAGCCGCCGCAGGGCCTCCTCCCGATGCGGCCGCGGGGTCGCACCGGAGACAGCCAGGCTCGGGATGCCCGCCCGCGTGAACACCTCCGCCATGTACTCGGCGTGGGCCACCGAGACGCAGAAGCCCAGCGCCCGCATCCACCGGACGTCGGTGACCTTGTCGCGCACCTGCCGGACGACCATCGCGGCCCGCAGGTCGTTACCGGTGTAGAGGGTGTCGAGCGCGGCGGTGTCGTAGGAGCCGCGCTTCCACTCGACCCCGCGCAGGTCGACCTCGTCGGCCACGCCGAAGTAGTGGAAGGGCACCAACAGGTCGGCGTCGAGCGCGTCCCACAGCCGCAGCTCGAACGCGCTGCGCCCGTCGAAGAACCGCCGGACGTCCGTGCCGTCGGTGCGTTCCGGTGTCGCGGTGAGGCCGAGCAGCTCGCGGGGCTGCAGCCGGTCCAGCAGACGGCGGTAGGTGGCGGCCTCGGCGTGGTGGAACTCGTCGACCACGACCACGTCGAAGTGGTCGGGCCGGAGCCGGTCGAGGCCGTACCCGTGCAGGGACTGCACGCTCGCGAACACGTGGGTCCACCGCTCGGGACGCTCCCCGTCGACGTAGACCTCGCCGAAGGCCCCGTCGGCCAGCACCGCCCGGTACGTCCGCCGGGACTGGTCGAGGATCTCCTTGCGGTGCGCCACGAACAGCAGCCGGTCCCGCGGCAGCTCGCGGCGGAGCCGGGCGTAGTCCAGCGCCGCGACGACCGTCTTCCCGGTGCCCGTCGCCGTGACGACGAGGTTGCGGTGCCGGCCGTGCAGGTCTCGCTCCGCCGCCAGGGCCTCCAGGATCTGTGCCTGGTGCGGGCGGGCGGTGACCTCGAGCCCGGTGAGCGGGGCGGCCTCGACCCGGTCCCGGCCCAGCGCCCGCGCCAGCCGCTCGACGTCGGCGGGGTTCTCCGGGTCGTAGGGCACGAACTCCGGGTTCGCCCAGTAGCTGTCGAAGGTGGTCCCGAACTTGCGGATCAGGTGTTCCGTGCCGACCGAAGAGAGCCGGACGTTCCACTCCAGGCCGTCGACCAGCGCCGACCGGGACAGGTTGCTGCTGCCGACGAAGGCGGTGTCGAAGCCGGAGTGCCGGCGGAACAGCCAGGCCTTGGCGTGCAGCCGGGTCGACGCGCTCGCGTAGCTGATCTTCACCTCGGCGCCGTAGCGGCGGACCAGCTCGTCGATCGCCCGCTGCTCGGTCGCGCCCATGTAGGTCGTGGTGATCACGCGGAACGGGATCCCGCGCTCGCGCAGCCTCGCCAGCTCGTCGCCGAGCACCCGCAGGCCGTGCCAGCGGATGAAGGCGCAGAGCAGGTCGACCCGGTCGGCGGAGACCAGCTCCGAGTTCAACGCGGCCATCAGCGACGGCTCACCGTTCGCGTTGGTCAGCAGGGCCGCCGACGACAGCGGCGTCACCGGGCGGACCAGCTGGTGGACGCCGGGCGCGACCTGCCGGGTCAGCACGACGAGCTGCTCGACCGCCTCGGCCAGGTGCTGGTCGTGCTGGGAGACCCGGTCGAGGAGGTCGTTCACGAGGGTCACCCGGTCCGCCTCGGTCGGGCTGGCGAGCAGGGCCCGTTCGACGGCGGCCGCGACGTGCCGGGCGAGGACCTGCGGCTGGTCGGCCTCCTCCACCTCGGCCCAGTACGGCACCAGCTCGGCGACGCGCGCCAGATCGGCCTCGAGCCCCGTCGTCCGCAGCCGCTCGTGCACGCCCTCGTTCAGCACACCCGTCCCCTGCCCGCGCCCGCCGGCGCACCGTGTCGATCACCGCGCGCGGCACGCTATCGGGTGACGTCGGACGGCCGGTGCGGGCTCCGCTACCGTCCGGTTCCGTGGGGCGGCTGATCGTGATCGAGGGGCTGGACGGGTCCGGCAAGGCCACGTTGACCGCCGCCCTGGTCGCCGCGCTGCACGAGCGCGGCGCACGCGTCGCCACCCTGGCCTTCCCCCGCTACGAGGCCGACGTCCACGCCGAGCTGGCCCGCGACGCGCTGTACGGGCGGCTCGGCGATCTCGCCGACTCGGTCCACGGCATGGCGGTGCTGTTCGCCCTCGACCGCCGCGACGCCGCCCTCGAGCTGCGCGAACTCCTGGCCACGCACGACGTCGTCCTCGTGGACCGGTACGTCGCGAGCAACGCCGCCTACAACGCGGCGCGGCTGAAGCAGGGGGCCGACGGGGAGGTCGTCGGCTGGGTGCGGGAGCTGGAGATCGGGCGGTTCGGCATCCCGGTGCCGGACCACCAGCTGCTGCTCGCCACCCCGCGTGCGGTGGCCGCGGAGCGTGCCGCGCGGCGGGCGGCGGCCGACCCGGGCCGGGCACGGGACGCGTACGAGTCCGACGAGGGACTGCAGGAACGCACGGACGCCGTCTACCGCGAGCTCGCGGCCGCGAACTGGCTCAGCCCGTGGACGGTGCTGGAGGGCGACACCGACGTCCCGGCCCTCGCCGGCAGACTCCTCGACCCCTGATCACCGCGTCGTCGAACCACAACGCGCTCAGAAGGGGCCCGAAAACGCATCATGGAACCATGAGGCGCTGAGGACGGGCCCGGAATCGCCTTGGGGAACCATGGTGCGGCGCCCGGATCCGGCGTCAGAGGGTCGAGACCCGGGGCCAGGTGGCGGCGAAACCGGGGTGCAGCTCCGGCCCGGCGACGGTGCCCAGGACGGCGGCCGGGAACCAGGAGAACTCCACGCTCTCCCCGCCACGGATCGCGACCGGCCGCGCCTCCGCGGCCTGCACGACGACGGTGGTGTAGCTCCAGCCGCCGTGGTCGTCGACGAAGCGGGCGGTCTCGACGAGCGGCCCGGTGTCGAGCTCCGACTCCTCCGCGGCCTCCCGGCGCGCGGCCGCCTCCGCGGGCTCGCCGAGGTGCCGCGCCCCGCCGGGGATGCCCCAGGTACCGCCGTGATGACTCCACAGCGCCCGGTGCTGGAGCAGCACGAGCTCCCCGGAGCGGACCAGCAGGCCCGCGGCGCCGTAGAGGCCCCAGTGCTTGTGCCCCTGGGCGCAGTACTGCCAGCCGTCGCCGCTGGAGCCCGTCGGGATCGGCTCGGGGAGGGGAGCGGCGGTCATCAGTCAACCCTAACCCGACGACCGCCGCCCCAACCAGACGAACAGCAGGTGATCAGCACCGGGGCGCTACCCGAGCTCCGCGCTCGGTACCGGGGCGCGCTCCACGAGCGCCGCGCTCAGTACCGGTAGTGCTCCGGCTTGAACGGGCCCTCGACGTCGACGCCGATGTACTCGGCCTGGTCCTTGGTGAGTGTGGTCAGCTCGCCGCCCAGCGCCTGCACGTGGATCTTCGCGACCTTCTCGTCGAGGATCTTCGGCAGCCGGTAGACGTCGCAGTTGTACTCCTCGTGCTTGGTGAACAGCTCGATCTGCGCGATCACCTGGTTCGAGAAGCTGTTGCTCATCACGAAGGAGGGGTGCCCGGTCGCGTTGCCCAGGTTCATCAGCCGGCCCTCGGACAGCACGATGATCGAGTGGCCGTCCGGGAACACCCACTCGTCGACCTGCGGCTTGATGGTGATCCGGATGATGCCCTCGATCCGGGCGAGCCCGGCCATGTCGATCTCGTTGTCGAAGTGGCCGACGTTGCCCAGGATCGCCTGGTGCTTCATCCTCTTCATCGCCTCGACGGTGACGATGTCCTTGTTGCCCGTCGTGGTGATGACGATGTCGGCCCGCTCGATGACGTCCTCCAGGCGCGCGACCTGGTAGCCCTCGAGCAGCGCCTGCAGCGCGCAGATCGGGTCCGCCTCGGTGACGATGACGCGGGCGCCCTGGCCGGACAGCGCCTCGGCCGCGCCCTTGCCGACGTCGCCGAAGCCGCAGACCACGGCCACCTTGCCGCCGATCAGCACGTCCGTGCCGCGGTTGAGCCCGTCGATCAGCGAGTGCCGGATGCCGTACTTGTTGTCGAACTTGCTCTTGGTGACCGAGTCGTTGACGTTGATCGCCGGGAAGAGCAGCAGGCCCTGCTCGGCCAGCTGGTAGAGCCGGTGCACGCCGGTGGTGGTCTCCTCGGTGACGCCGCGGATGTCCGACGCGACCGTGGTCCACTTCTGCGGGTTCTCGGCCAGCGAGCGGCGCAGGACGTCGAGGATGACGCGGTACTCCTCGGAGACGGTGAGGTCGGAGTCCTCGACCGTGGGCACCACGCCGGTCTTCTCGAACTCGACGCCCTTGTGCACGAGCAGGGTGGCGTCGCCGCCGTCGTCGAGGATCATGTTCGGGCCGACGAGCTCGCCGTTCGGGTCCGTGAAGTTGAACAGCTGCTCGGTGGCCCACCAGTACTCGGCGAGCGTCTCGCCCTTCCAGGCGAAGACCGGCACGCCCTTCGGCTCCTCCGGGGTGCCGTGCGGGCCGACGACGATCGCGGCGGCGGCGTGGTCCTGGGTGGAGAAGATGTTGCAGGAGACCCAGCGGACCTCGGCGCCGAGGCTGACCAGGGTCTCGATCAGGACGGCGGTCTGCACCGTCATGTGCAGCGAGCCGGCGATCCGGGCGCCGTGCAGCGGCTTGGCCTCGGCGTACTCGCGGCGCAGCGCCATCAGGCCCGGCATCTCGTTCTCGGCGAGCCGGATCTCCTTGCGCCCGAACTCGTGCAGGCCCAGGTCGGCGACGGCGAAGTCGAGGCCGTTGCGCTCCTGCAGCCGGCCGTGCGGGTCGGTGATGCTGGCGGTCATCGTGACGTGTCTCCTCGTGCTGCGGTCAGGGCAGGCGGGAGGGACCCGCGGTGCGCGGTGGTGGATCGACCGTCGATCGGCACGGACACGGGCCTCCTCCCCGGGATGGTGGAGGCGCCCTTCTCGTCGTCAGGCCGCGGACCGAGCGTGGCGGACGGATCCGTCCGCTGCAGCGCCTCTCGGTCCCGCGGTGCGTGCGCCCTCCAGGATGGCACGCACCCCGCCCCGGCTCAACGTGACCCCAGCAGGTGGTCGCGCAGCAGCGCCTCGGCCGCGACGCACCGGTCGTGCGCGGCGAGCAGGCCGGCCGGGGCGAGCGCGAAGTCCGCGTCGACCAGCACGGACGCCGACGCGAGCACCGGCGCGAGCACCGGGTCCTGCTGCAGGGTGCCGACCACGGCGCCGAGGCCGGCCGCGTCGCGCTGCCGGAACACCCCGCCGGACAGCACGACGAGCCCGACCGGGCCGGGGTCGACCTCCTCGCCCTGCCGGTCGACGTCCTTCGGCCCGAGGTCGTCGCGCAGGTGGCGGCGGGCCGCGACTACGGCCGCGAGCGCCGCGATGCGCCGGTCCTCGGCCGCGCTGCCCGCGTCCCGCGGCACCGAGCCGACCTCCGCGGTCATCCCCCGGACGGTCGCGGTGAGCAGGTCGGCCTCGACGGGGTCGACGATCTCCTCGGCCTGTGCCTCCAGCAGCACGCCCTCCGCGGCGGCCCGCACACCCAGGTCTCCCTCCACCGTACGACGGGTGCGCCGCCCCGGCCCCGCGGAGTGGACGTCCGTGGTGGCACACCCGACGTCGACGACCAGCACCCGCGTCCCGCACAGGCGCGCCAGCTCGGCGGTGCCGCGGCGCACCGCGTCGGGCGTCATGAACCGGACCATCCGGCGGAAGCGCGGCGCCGCGGCCGGCGCCCGCCCGCCGAGCACGTGCTGGGCGAACACCTCGGCGAGCGCCGCCCGGGCCGGCCCGGGCACCAGCTCGCCCGGCTTCGGGGCGACGTTCCCGCAGGCCACGACCGTGCGGCCGGTCGCGCGGAGCAGGGCGAGGGCGTCGTCGCGCGCCTCGGCGTTGCCGGCCAGCACGATCGGGAACCGGACGCGGGCGCGGGCGAGCTTGCCCGCGTTGTGCAGCAGGACCGAGGGGTCGTCGCCGTCGGCGCCCCCGAGCAACAGGACGGCGCCGGGCCGGTGCCCGCGCAGCACCCGGACGTCGGCCGGCTCGAGCGGGCCGGCGTGGACGTGCACGACGTGCGAGCCCGCCGAGCGCGCGACCCGGTGCCCGGCCTCGGTGGAGATCAGCTTCTCGGTGCCGACGACCGCCAGCCGCAGCCCGCCGCCGGCCGACGAGCAGGCCAGCACCTCCGGCTCCGGGTCCCGCGCGGCCGCGGCCGTGACCCCGCGGACGGCGGCGTCGACGCCCTCGAGGACGTCGTCGGTCGTGGTGCGGTGCTCGGCGTAGCCGGCGAGCCCGCCGTCGGGGTGCACGAGCACCGCCTTCGTCCAGGTCGACCCGACGTCGAGACAGACGGCCCCGGCCGCCGGAGGCGCCCCGGGATCGCCAGCCGCACCCGTCATGGACGGGGAGCGTACCGGCGGTGACACCGTGCGGCGCCGATCCGGACGTCGGTCCTGTCCCGGTGTCGGGGTCCCCCGGTACGGTTCGTGATCCACGACACTCCTCGGGAGCGACGATGCTCGGACTGATGCAGGACCGCCCGCTGGCGCTGCCCCACGTGTTCCACCGCGCGGAACAGCTCTTCGGACACAAGAGGTTGATCACCGCCGAAGCGTCCGGCGAGCGCGTGACCACGGTCGCGGAGTGGGCCGTGCGCGTGCGCCGGCTCGCGACGGTCCTCGACTCGCTCGGCCTGTCCGCGGACGCCCGGGTCGGCACCTTCTGCTGGAACACCGACCGTCACCTGGAGCTGTACCTCGCCGCGCCCTGCACCGGGCGCGTGCTGCACACGCTGAACATCCGGCTCTTCCCCGAGCAGCTCGTCTACATCGTCAACCACGCCGAGGACGAGGTCGTCTTCGTCGACCGCTCGCTGCTGCCGCTGCTGTGGCCGCTGGTGGACAAGTTCGAGACCGTCCGGCACATCGTCGTGATCGACGACGGCGCGGAGCACGAGATCCCCGAGGACCCGCGGGTGCGGGACTACGAGGAGCTGCTCGCCGCGGCCGAGCCGTTCGCCGGCCGGTTCACGGTCGAGGAGGAGAACAGCGCCGCGGCGATGTGCTACACCTCCGGCACCACGGGCAACCCGAAGGGCGTGGTCTACAGCCACCGCTCGGCGGTGCTGCACTCGCTGATCACGCTCACCTCGGACGCGTTCGCGCTGTCGGAGCGCGATGTCGTCCTGCCGATCGTGCCGATGTTCCACGCCAACGCCTGGGGCATCCCCTACGGCGCCCTGCTCGCCGGCGCCGACCTCGTCCTCCCCGGCCCGAACATGACACCGGAGGCGATCGTCGGGCAGCTGGAGCGGCACAGGGTCACCGTCACCGGCGGGGTGCCGACGATCTGGATGGGCGTGCGGCCGCTGCTCGCCGACCACGACCTGTCCTCGCTGCGCGCGATCGTCTGCGGCGGCTCGGCGGTGCCGCGCTCGCTGTCGGAGGCCTACCGGGAGGCGATCGGCGTCCCCATGCTGCACGCCTGGGGCATGACGGAGACCTCGCCGATCGCCAGCGTCTCCTCGCGGCGGTCGCACCAGGAGGAGTGGAGCGAGGACGAGCGCGCCGACGCCCGCGCCCGGCAGGGCCAGCCCGTCCCGTTCGTCGACCTGCGGATCGCCGACCCGGAGAGCGGCGAGGAGCTGCCCTGGGACGACCGGGCCACCGGCGAGCTGCAGGCCGCGGGCCCGTGGATCGCGAAGGAGTACTACCGCGGCGAGGGCGGCGGCGCGCAGTTCACCAAGGACGGGTGGCTGCGCACCGGCGACGTCGCCGCCGTCGACGGGTGGGGCTTCGTCCGGCTGGTCGACCGGACGAAGGACCTGGTCAAGTCGGGCGGCGAGTGGATCAGCTCGGTGGACCTGGAGAACGAGATCATGGCCCACCCGGCGGTCGCCGAGGCCGCGGTGATCGCGATCCCGCACGAGAAGTGGACCGAGCGGCCGCTGGCGTGCGTGGTGGTGAAGCCGGGCCGGTCGCTCACCGCCGAGGAGCTCATCGAGTTCCTCACCCCGCGGGTGGCGAAGTGGTGGCTGCCCGACGCCGTGGAGTTCATCGACGAGGTGCCCAAGACCAGCGTCGGGAAGTTCTCGAAGAAGACCCTGCGGGACAAGTTCGCGGGCTACACCCTGCCCTCCTGAGCGGTTCCGAGCCGGCCCGGGCCGTCCTGACCCGCCCGGTCGCGGCCCGCCTCCCCCTGGCCGGGCCGCGATCGGGGGTGGACGGGTCAGGCCTGCCCCGCGGTCGCCCGCCCGTACCCGGCCCGGCCGGACTGGTCGATGCCGTGCCGCTCGTCGGTGTAGAGGTGGTGCTCGTGCCCGTCCGGGTCGTACACCACCACGAGCCAACCGAGCGTGGCCTCGATGATCGGTGAGTGCTCGGCGCCCTGCTCGTCGAGGTGCGCGACCCACCCCTCGAGGGCCGCGCGGTCCCGCACGCCGAACATCACCTCCAGCCCCGCGATCCCCCTGGCCTCCGGGTTCTCCCGCAGTGCCAGTCCCGTGTAGCCGCACCCCGGGAGGTCACCGGCCACCCCGCGGACCACGCCCTCCTCGTCCGGGAACTCGTAGGTCGGGGCGAAGCCGTACACCCTCCGGTACCAGTCCACGCTCTTCGGCAGGTCGGCGACGGGCAGCTTCACCACGCGGACACCGGTCAGCTCCGGCATGACACACTCGTTTCATTGAACCTGTAGTGCATCGAATGCGTGTAGAGTGCACCTCGTGTCCGAGCCGGTCAAGAGGCGGTACCGCTCGCCCCTCCGCGAGGAGGCCGCGCGGCGGACCCGGGCGGCGATCCGCGACGCCGCCACCGCCCTGTTCGTCGAGCAGGGCTACGTGCGCACCACGGTCAAGGAGATCGCGGCGGCGGCCGGGGTCGCGTTGCGCACCGTGCACGCCGCGTTCCCGGGCGGGAAGGCGGAGATCTTCCACGAGGCGCTCGACGTCGCGACCGCGGGCGACGAGGAGCCCGTCGCGGTGGCCGACCGACCGGGGTTCCGGGCGGCGCTCGACGACCCGGACCGACTCCTGCCGGAACTGGTCCGGCTCGGCACCGGGCTGCTGGAGCGCGCCGGGCGGCTGCTCACCGCGTGCCAGGAGTCGGCCGGGGCGGACGCCGACATGCACGCGCTGAACGAGCTGGGAGCCCGGAACATGGCCGCGAACATGCGGACGGTCGCGGAGGCGCTGGAGCGGCACGGGCGCCTCGCCGTGCCGGTCGACGAGGCCGCCGACGTCCTGCTCACCCTCTGCAGCCCGCAGGTGCACGACCTGCTGGTGCACCGGCGGGGCTGGAGCCCGGAGCGCTACGCGGCCTGGTCGGGACGCGCCCTCGCCCTGCTCCTCTGCACGCCATCCGATCGAGGGGAACGTGAGGGCTCCCCGGAGCCACCCGCACGGCCCTGACGTCCCTCTCGACGACGACCACGGGCAGGCGGCTCAGCGGTAGGTGTCGGGGCGGCGCTCGGTGAGGTGGGAGAGGCGGCGGCGGGCGGTGCCGAGCGAGGCCTCGACGTCGATCTCGGCCACCGCGATCCCCGCCTTGGCCCACGTCCGGGCGAGCACCTCGCCGTCCGGTCCGACGACCTTGGCCTGCCCGAGGAAGCGCATCCTGCCCATCGAGCCCGTCTGGTTCGACGACACCAGCACGATCTGGTTCTCGGCGGCGCGGGAGCGGTCGTAGAGGTCGAAGAGCCGCGACTGCCGGTCCTGCGCCATCTTCGGCGCCCGGTCGGTGATGTTCGTCGGCCACGCCGAGAGGCAGGCGACGATCTCGGCGCCGTCGAGGGCGAGCGCGCGGGCGGACTCGGGGAAGGTCTTGTCGTAGTCGACCAGCATCCCGAGCCGGCCGACGGGGGTGTCGAAGGCGCCGAAGCGGTCACCGGCCGCGTACACCCGCTCCTCGCCGACCGGCTGGTGGACCTTGCGGTGCAGGCCCAGCACGCCGGTGCCGTCGACGCAGGCGGCGGTGTTGTACCGGATCCCGCCGGGCCCCGCCTCGCACAGCCCGACGCAGACGACCATGTCCCCGGCCAGGTCGGCGACCTTGCGCAGCTCCGGGCCGGCGGGGTCGAGCGCGGGCGGCGGCTCCGACTCCGCGTCGGCCCCGAAGTCCGAGAGGTAGCCGCCGAGCGCGGCGTCCGGCAGCACCAGGAGATCGACCCGGGACCGGCGGGCGTGGTCGATCAGGGTCGCGACCCGGGCGAGGGCGCCCTCCAGGTCCCGGCCGAACGCGGCCGCCACGGCACCGATCCTCAGCGCACCCACCCGTTCCTTCCCGCGCCCGCGGCTCCACCACCCCGGGCGCCGCGCGGCTCGGGCCTCGCGCGGCGTCCGATCGGCCCGCACGAACGGCGCTCTCGCTCACCAGGTGTGAGCGGGA
>NZ_JBHSQK010000094.1:0-10674 GCF_042658055.1 Pseudonocardia lutea | reverse complement strand
GCGCCCACCAACACGCCGCCGGAGCCCGACGCCGACCGCAGGAGCAAACCGAGCCACCCGGCGACGAGCCCGCCGATCACGGGCTCGGCCGCTCCCGCGGCGGCTGGACCACGAAGATCCACCTGGCCTGCGAGCAGGGCCGCGGACCACTCGCCGCGCTCGTCACTGCGGGTCATCGAGGTGACTCACCACAGTTCATCCCGGTCCTCGACGCACTGCGGGTGCCCCGGCTCGGGCCGGGACGCCCCCGNCTTCGACGAGCAGATCTACCGGCAGCGTCATGCCGTCGAATGCAGCATCAACCTGCTCAAACAGCACCGCGCGCTCGCCACCCGCTACGACAAACTCGCCCTACGCTACGAGGCCACCCTGCACATCGCCACGATCAACATCTGGCTACGGGCACTCGCCGCCGCGCTTTCTTAAACACGTCCTAGCAGCACACCGGCCCCGCAGGCTCGACCCGAACCAGTTCGCCACTGGAGGAGGACGACGGCCGCGAGGATGACCGCCCCGATCAAACTTCGATGAAGGCTTCGACGGGGCAATTCAGGCGCCGGCACCTTCGCGTGTTGCCGATCTGGGTGGACGCGCTCTGCGCACGCGTGGAGGAGCTGCGGGACCATACCGACCTGCCCGCCCTCGGTCCTGCCTCGCTCGTGGATGACGGGGGCGCCCCTGGGGACTGCGGGCGCAAGTAGCTGAACGCGAAAGGGATGTCGTGAACGCCGAAGAGTCGATCCTGGTCCTTGGCGCCACGGGCGGGCAGGGCGGTGCGGTCGCCGCCGCCCTGGGCCGCCGCGGCGTGCCGATCCGCGCCCTCGTCCGGCGGGCGGAGTCCGCGGGAGCGCAGCGCCTGGTCACACAGGGGGCCGAGCTGACCATTGGAAGGCTCGACGACGTCGACGCGCTGACCGCCGCCATGTCCGGCATCCGAGCGGCCTTCGCCATGACCACGCCGTTCGAGAGCGGGACGGACGCGGAGATCGCACAGGGCCGCACCATCCTGGCCGCCGCGGCGCGGGCCCGAGTGCCGCACCTGGTCTTCAGCTCCGTCGCCAGCGCGGACGCCGACAGCGGGGTGCCGCACTTCGAGAGCAAGGCCGTCATCGAGCGGGACCTGCGCGACGGCGACGTCCCGTTCACGATCCTCGGCCCGACCTACTTCTTCGAGAACGCCCTGAGTGGGCTGGACGAGCTGCGCGCGGGCGTCCTCGACCTCCCGCTCCCCGGGGACCGTCCCCTCCAGCAGCTCGCCCGGCGCGACCTGGGCGAGTTCGCCGCACGCGTGCTGACCGCACCCGCCGAGTACGTCGGACGGCGCATCGAGTTGGCGAGCGACGCCCCGACCCCCGAGCAGATGGCCGCCGCGTTCGCAGCGGCACTCGGCCGGCCCGTCGAGCACCGAGCGAGCGACCCCAGCCGCATCCACAACGCGGACATGCGGGCGATGTGGACCTTCCTCAACGGACCGGGGTACTCCGTGGACCTCTCCGCCCTGCACGCCGAGGCCCCTGACCTCGCCTGGACGACCTACCAGGACTGGGCCCGGCAGGTTCTCAACGCCTGACACGACCTCGTCGAGGGTCACCACGGCGTTGTGCGGGTCGTGGCGTAGCCGGTCCAAGACCATGCCGATGTGCTCGGTCGGCCTCAGATCGCCGCGGGCGAACGCCACCTGCACAGCGGCGAGCCCGCTGGTCGACTCGTGGCCGCCCGCGCCGGACCCTCGTTGCACATGGTCCGCTGTCATGTCCGCGCTGTCAGCGCGTTGCGCGCTGTGGCCGGCACGATCGACCCCCGACGGTCGAGGTCTGCAGTGGAACGATCATCAGGCTCACATCATCGAGCGCGCCCCCGACTTCTGCTCCGAGATACTTTCCGGAAACGGGGTCAGGTGTGCGAGACAGTGCTGAAGAGCCCGTACCGACCGCGGCCGCACACCAGACTCGCGCGCGCACCGCCGGGCCGACGGGGAGCGCGAGGGCGTCAGTGAGGCCAGCTCCGCCCGCGCCGGTCGACCAGCCGGACCCCCTCGGGCAGTCCGCCCGCCAGGCAGTCCCGGGCGGTCGAGGGAACTCCCGCGACGACCACCTCCACACGGTCGGCGTGGTCGTGCAGCAGCCGGACCAGCAGGAGTACCTGCACACACGCCGCTGCGCCCAGTACCGGCAGCTCGGCCAGGTCGACGATCACCGCGCCGGCCACGTCGTCCGCCGGTGCGCCCCGGGAGGCGAGTGCTCGGCGAACCCGCCCGACCAGCGTCGGAACGCTACGAGGCATCGACTCCAGGTGAGCCGCTGTGAGGGTGACGCGGACCGGCTCCACCGCCCGGCGCGCAGGCTCTTCGGTGAGGAGCGTGCTCCGGGGTCCGCCATCCGCCTGCGGGGTCACCCCATCCTCCCGAGCCTGATGGATTCGGTGAAGGGCGTGCGCTGCAGCGGCGGTCGGCCGTCGGGCTCGCCCCGCTCACCGGAGCCGGACACGTACCGGTCGGTCGCGAGCACCTCGGCGGCCAGCCTCTCTGCGGCGCGCTGCACGCAGGCCGGCGCGGCGGCCCGGTCATGGACGAGGACAGCCGCGAGGTTCTCCACCAGCCGCCCGCTCGCCGACAGGATTCCCGTCGTGACCTGGCCGGGCTGCATCGACCGTATTCGGGCCGCTGCCGCTGCGAGCGACACCGGATCTGCACAGAACGGACGCACGTGACCGGACCTCCTTCGGCCGTGTGTGCCCGGCCGAGTACTCGACATGATCGTGAGACCCATGGCGGGTCGACCGCCCCATGCAGGGGCGCTCCGACCGACCGTGCCTGTCCGGGCCGGGTCGACGCAGGGGCGGACCGCGACCAAATCGCATTGCACGTGCTTGCCGGTCTCCGGCAAGTGGGCAGTGCGCGGCACCCAGCTGAGGGCGTCGCAAAGGAGAACGACATCAATAATCTACTCGAGCGCATGATCCGGTGGCCCGCTTGATCCACCTGCCCCCTCTTGGCAAGAACTGCCGAGGTTCGGCAAATTCGTCAGTGCGTAGTTGGCGGCCCGCAACCCCTGCCCCTGGGCGGGATCCGCGGCATCGTGGAGGTCGTCCAGGAAGTCCCTGGACGGGCATGCGGGGTCTCGTCACTCCCCTGCTGACCCCTGCGTGCCCCCATCCGTACCGAGCGAGCGGGCCGAGCCGCCGGGCTGGGCCACGTCGGCGAGCCGTCGGGTCGGGATCGCGCCCGAGTTCCTGTGCGGGTGCGGGAGATCGACTGAAAGGACGACGTCACGATGACGGCTGCTCAGAAGCGGGTGATCGTCGGTGTGAACGGGACGCTGACCAACCTGCAGGCGCTGCGAGTCGCGGTCGACGCCGCCCGCGAGCGCGACGCCGTCCTCTACGCCGTCCATGTCTGGGAGACCGGGAACAACCTGGAGTCCGTACGCACCACCGCACACAAGCCCGGCGTCGTCAACTGCCTGCAGACCGTGGCGAAGGCCTTCGACGAAGCCATGGGCGGGCCACCCGAGGACCTGGATGTGCGCACCGTGGTCGTGGAAGGCCAACCCGGATATCGACTCCCACGACTGGCCCACCGCGACACCGACCTCCTCGTCCTCGGGGCCGGACGCCCCGACCGCTGGACCCTGTCGCCCACCGCGCGGCAATGTCTGCGCCAGGCCCACTGCCCGGTCCTGGTCGTCCCCGCACCGGAGATGGCCCACGACATACCGGCCCTGGCCCGCGGCGCACGCCAACTCCAGCAGGCCGTCGCCGACTGGGCCCTCTCGGACAAGACGGCCTGACAGCGCTCCGGACCAACCGACGCTGGGCCGACCACGTGGTCCCCGTCGACGACGCGACCTGGGTGGCCGCCGACGGGATCCGCTACCTCCACCCGAGATCACGCTGCTGTACAAGGCCCGCCTCGACCGGGACAAGGATCGCCGCGACCTCCACCTGACCTGGCCGCTGTCGGGCCAGACCGCCCGTCAGTGGCTGCGGGACGCTCTGTCCGCGGTACACCCGGGGCACGCGTGGCTGACCGGCCTGGCCGACTGACCCTCGGCACCCGACAGGCCCGGTTCTAACGCGGACGTGCTCAGGGCGGCGCGAGCCGACCCCGAGCTGCACGTGGGTCTACCAGCGCTACCGGAAGCTGCTGGACACACCGGCAGCCTCCTGGCGCAGACCGGAGATCGCCGACACCGTGCGTGGTCCGCCGGCGACCCGAGTGACGAGGCTGATCTGTCGGGCAGGGAACAGCTCCTCGCGCGATCGAGCACCGCCACAGCATGACGCGGGACTCGAACGGGCCCACCCGTTTCCGCTCGAGCAGAAGCGGCAGTCCGGCCGGAAACGGTCGCCCCATGATCCTGCCGGAGGGAGACGAACGGCTCTACGAGGCCGTGGGCCCCGGAGGGCCGTCGGAAGCCGTGACGACGGAGGGGGTTGGTTCCTAGTCTCTCCGCCGTGAGCGGGGAGTGGCTGGGCCCGACCGCGGGCCGTGGCCGGACGCTGTGTCCCGTGTTGATCGGCCGGGACCGCGAGCTCCGGATCATGACGCGCGCCCTCGATGAGGTGCCTGCCGGCAACGGCATATCGCTCGTCCTGCGGGGGGAAGCGGGAATCGGCAAGTCCCGGCTCGTGCGGGAGGCGATCGGAGCGGCCCGCGCACGGTCGCTGACCTTGCTCGTCGGGCGGTGTGTGCAGGAGGGGCAGGGGATATATCGGCCCTTCGTCGAGGCGCTGATGGCGGTGGCGCGTTCGGGCGTGCAACCGGACTCGGTGGAGCTGCGCCCGTTCCGCCATGCCCTTGGCGCCCTCGTGCCCGACTGGCGAGAGGAGGAAGGCGGAGAGGACTCGCCGGTCGCCGTCGCCGAAGGGGTGCTCCGGCTTGGCCGCTCACTGGCCGGCACCGCGGGAACGCTCATGGTGGTCGAGGACCTGCACTGGGCGGACCCGGGCACACTGGCAGTGCTGGAGTATCTGGCCGACAACGTCGCGGACCAGCCGCTGGTGCTCGTCGTGACCCTGCGGCCCGCGGAGGCCTCCGCGGCTGACGACCTGGTGGCACGCTTGGCGGACCGCGGCGCAGCCGCCGTGGTCGAGCTCGATCGTCTGAGCGGGGACGAGGTCGCGTCGATGGTGACGACGTGCACAACAGGTCCCACCCGAGACCTGGTCGACGTGGTGACGTCGCGGTCCGAGGGCGTGCCGTTGCTGGTCGAGGAGCTGTTGTCGATCCCGGCAGCCGGCATCTCGGACGCTGTCCCCGCGACCTTCGGCGACACCGTGGCCCGGCGCCTGGAGACCCTGTCTGCTGAATCGGCCCTGGTCGTCCAGTGTGCTGCCGTGCTCGGACGACGGTTCGACTGGCGACTGCTCCCACCGGTGACCGGGCTCCCGGAGGTCACCGTCAGGCGTGGCCTCGCCGACGGAGTAGATCTGCAGCTACTCGTTGTCGACCGTGACGGCGACATCCACTTCCGTCACGCCCTGACCCGGGATGCGGTCCTGATGGCGCTGCTGCCACCAAGCCGGATCGCTCTGACGCGTCGCGCCGCGCAGGCCGTCGACGCTGCATGCTCGGACTCCCCCGGCACCGACGACGATGGGCGGGTTCAGCTGTCGGCAGACTTGTGGCGCGCCTGCGGCGAGCCGGACATCGCCGCCCGCCGGCTACTCGAGGCCGGACGGCGCGCCATCGGCCAGGGAGCGTTGAGCACGGCCGAACGGCTTCTCGGTCAGCTGCACACCCTGCCCGTGGTGGACGAGTCGATCCGGCTCGAGGTTGCCGAGGCGTTGACGGAGACCTTCGCGTTGATGGCGAGGGTCGAGGATGCGTTCAGAACCGGCGACGAGGCGTTGACGCTCCTGGATGACCTGAACGCTCCGGCGGAGCGGCGGGGCAGGCTGCATCTCCTGCTGGCGCGGGCTGCCGACACGGCGACCCGCTGGGACGTGGCCCGCAACCACCTGACCTTGGCGGCCGGGTTCGCCGCCGAGTCCGGAGACCTGAGGTTGCGCACAGCGGTCGACGCCTTGGCCGCGCACGTCGCCATCGGCGAGTTGCGCTATGACGACGCCGAGCGCCTGGCCACGGGTGCCGCTGCGCGGGCCGCGGACCTGCATCTGCCGGATGTCGCGTGCGAGGCGCTGGAAGTCCTGGGCCGGCTGGAGCGAATGCGGGACCTGGGGAAGGCGGAGGAGATCTTCGAGCGGGCGCACGCGATTGCGCGTGACAACGACCTGGCGCTGCGGTCGGTCCGCGCACTGCACGAGCTCGGGACGATCGAGATGTTCCGGCGCTCCTCGTCGACGCGGGCGCGGCGGGCGAGCGAGCTGGCCTACCGTGCCGGGGCGCTGTCGTTGGCCGCGAGCGTCGACCTGCAGCTGATCGGGCTGCATGCCTTCCTGTTCGAGATCGACGAGGCCGTCACGGTCGGCGCACGCGTGGTCCAGGTCGCTGCAGCGCTCGGTCTGACCGATGTGCACGTCACGGCCCTGCTGCAGCTGGGCTTCGCGTACGCCATCGCCGGCCGCGTCGACGCCATGGAGGACACGATCGAGGACGCGCTGCGGCTCGCAGGTGACCATCCCGAGGCTCAGGCCTATGCGTGGGGACACGCCCGAGCCACCGCCTCGCTGCTCGCCGAGGACCGGACTCGTGCCCTCGAGCAACTCTCCATCGCACAGCAGTGGGCGCGTGATGCTCCAGGCGTCGGCGGAGTGTTCGTTGCGCTCGACGTGCTGTTGCGTGTCCTCGCGGGGGCCGGATCAGAGGCGATCGACGAGGTTCGCGATCGCGGGGCGATGGCCATCCCGGTCAACATCGCGATCGTCGAGATGGCGTATGCCGTCCTCGACGCCCGCGCCGAAGATCGCGTCGGAGCGGGGGCCCGCGTCGCCGCCGCCACCGAGATGCTCAGATCTCAGCGGATGGACGCCTGGCTGCACCTCGGTCGCCGCTACGTCGCCGAAGCCGCACTCGGCGACCACTGGGGTGCCCCTCAGCAGTGGCTCGCCGAGGCCGCTGAGTTCTTCCAGCAGACCGGACACGCGCGCGTGGCCATCGCGTGCCGTGATCTGCTTCGCCGCGCCGGCCTCCCGGCCCCGCGAGGAGGGCCGACGGAGGTGCCCGAGCGCCTGCGTGCCCTCGGAGTCACCAGCCGGGAGGCGCAAGTCCTGCGCCTGCTCGGGGAGCGGCAGTCCAACCGCGAGATCGCCGCACGGCTCTACCTGTCACCGCGGACGGTGGAGAAGCACGTCGAACACCTGCTCCACAAGACCGGCGCGCCCGGCCGGGCCGAGCTCGGCCGGTTGGCCCGCGACCAGTACGGATCTGCGTCGCACACCGGTACGTAGCCCGTCGAGCCGGGATACGTGGCCTTCCCGGATCCCACGGCGGACCCGACCGCGCATCGTCGTCGTGTCAAGTCCGTGAGCGAGGGAGGACGACGATGACGGCAACCGTTCGGCCGGGGCTCGCCGACGAGGACCTGGCAAGGCTGCGTGCCCGCGTCACCGGTCCCGTCCTCGACCCCAGCACGCCGACCTATGACGAGGTGCGGCGGGTGTGGAACGGCGCGGTCGACAAGCACCCGGCCGTGATCGTCCGGTGTGCCGAGGCGCCGGACGTGGTCGAGGCGATCCGGTTCGCCCGGCGCACCGGCCTGCCCGTCGCGGTGCGCGGTGGGGGTCACAGCATCCCCGGTTTCTCCGCCATCGACGGCGGCCTGCTGATCGACCTCCAGCCGATGAAGACCATCGACGTCGACCCCGACCAGCGGCTGGTCACTGTGGGCGCGGGCGTGGTGTGGGCCGAGCTCGACCGCGCCACGCAGGAACACGGCCTCGCCGTCACCGGCGGCGAGGTCTCCGACACCGGCATCGCCGGGCTCACCCTCGGCGGCGGCTTCGGCTGGCTCAAGCGCACCTGTGGGCTGGCCTGCGACAACCTGCTCGCCGCCGAAGTCGTCACCGCAGACGGTCGGGTGGTCGGCGCCAGCGACACCGAGAACCCGGACCTGCTGTGGGCCCTTCGCGGCGGCGGGGGCAACTTCGGCATCGTCACCCGCTTCACCTACCGGCTCCACCCCGTCGGCCCGATCCTCTACGGCGGCGCCCTCGTCCACCCCGCACAGCGCACGGCCGACGCCCTGCGATTCCTTCGCGAGCACGCCTCGCGCGTACCCGACGAGACCAGCCTCATGGCGGCCCTCGTGGTGGCACCACCCGCGCCGGAGTTCCCGGCGGCCCTGCACGGGCACCCCGTCGTCGTCCTCGGCGCCGCCTACCACGGAGGGCTCGCCGAAGGCGAGCATGCGCTCGGCTTCCTGCGCGAATTCGCCCCGCCCGCCGTCGACCTGCTCGGGCCGATCCCCTACGTCGCCCTCCAGCAGATGGTGGACGCCTTCACCCCGCGCGGCCTGCACTACTACGTGAAATCCGAGTGGCTCGCCGACCTGCCCGACGGCGTCGTCGACGCCCTCGTCGACCATCACCTCGCCCGCACCTCGCCCCTGCACCAGATCCTGCTGCACCAGATGGGCGGAGCGGTCTCCCGGGTCGCCCCGGAAAAGACCGCGTTCACCTATCGCGACGCGGCCTTCGTCGTCACCGTCGCCGGCTGCTGGCAGCCGGGCGACGCCCGCGGACCGCACGTCGAGTGGGCGCGCTCGGCGTGGCGAGCCTGCCTTCCCGGCTCCGCGGGAGGGGCCTACATCAACCACCTCGACGCCGACGAGGGCGCGAACCGCATCCGCGCCGCCTACGGCGCGGCGACCTACGACCGTCTCATCGCCGTCAAGGCGGTGTGGGATCCCGACAACGTGTTCTGCGGCAACCACAACATCCCTCCCGGCCACAGCGGGACGCGACAACGCTGACGCGAGGCACGGCAGAAGCACGGCCAAGGGATTGGGTCGGTCCTCGCCTCGGGCTTCCGCCATGGAGAGGGTGGGGCCGTACACGTGACCGCTGATCCGGGCGAGCGGAGAACTGCCTCCAGACGCCACCGCGCCAGATGAGCGCCCGCGTCCGCCCCCGGCTCCGCGATGACGCCGCCGCGCAGAGCCCGCACCGGCTACCGCCGAACCAGCAGCGGCCAATGCACGACGTTGTACGCCGAATCTTGTTGACCTCTGCGCCGGTCGTCGCGGGATCAACCCTGTCGCCGCCTCCCGCGCCGGCCGATCAGTCGACCGGAGCCAACGGGCACAACTGCACCGGCGTGTTCGTGCGCAGCCGGGCCGGACCGAGCTTCGGGCAGTGCTGTGCGCAGCGGCTCGCAACAGCGGGATCACGACGACGCGCAAGCGCAGCGGGCACGTCTCGTGAGGCAACGCCTCCTGCTCGGGTTCAGGGGGCGAAGGGGGGTGGGCCGGTGATGGAGGCGCCCCTCGGGGCGAGCCAGGCGGCGAGCTCGTCGACCTTCTCGGGTGACACCGGGCCCTGGAGAGGCGGGGCTTCGTCGAACGCCGACCGGTCGAGGACGGTACCGGTCGCCGGGTAGAACTCCTCGAAGCCACCGGGGCTGACCACGATGTAGTGGTGCGCGCGATCCGAGGCGACACGGAAGGCGTGCTCCCGGTTCGCCGGCAGGTGCAGAACCTGTCCCGCCTCGACGAGGATCGACTTGCCCTCGCACCATCCCTCTAGCGCGCCTTCGAGCACGATGAACGTCTCGGATTCGGAGGTGTGCAGATGACGAGGAGTCATGAACCCCAGGCGCCCCCGCTGCTCGACGACCGCGAAGTTGCCGCCCGTGACCTCTCCGGGGAGCACCACCCGGGCGAGGATGCCGATGTGATCGATCGTCGACAGCGCCGACGGGTCGACATGAACGACTTCACCAGCAGTCAAGCTCGACATCGCGCCAGCATGCGGCTCTGCGGCGCCGAGAGCCATACGCAGAAGCCGACCCCTCCTACCGAGCCCAGGCAGTCGAGTGCGCGTCCTGAAGGAGTCTCAAGGCTCTGAGCATCAGCGAGCCGCGGCCCGGCTGGAAGGCCGAACGCGAGCGGTTCGTCGTCGTCGACGTCTGGTCGCGCTGGCGTCAGCAGCCGCTGACGCTGCCTCACGAGGCCATCGCCGAGCACGAGCGGCTCGAGGAGGTCAGCCGCACGCCGTGACTCGGGCTGGTCGTGACGACCGTCGCGCACTGCATGTACCCGGGTAGACCGGCCGGGTCGAGTGGATCGATGAGGTGAGGACGCTCTCGTCCTTGCCCGTGTCGCCGGGGTCCGCCGGCGGGGGGGCACGCAGTGCCTCGTCGGACGACGATCTGTGGGTGGCCGGTCTGCGGATCCTGCGCGTCGGGGGAAGCGTCGCTTGCAGTGTGGCGGTAGTTGGCGCTCCCGCCGTCGCGCACGGCACGGCACTTGTGGCGCTGTGAGGGGACCGTCGACGCATCCGCCTCACGTTCGGGTGGCGGGTGGCGCCCCGCGTCCGGCCGACCCTCGCGGGGCGCCCGGCACGGACCGCGACCACAGGAGCCCCTCGACGCCGTCGAGGAAGGTCTCGGACACGACCTCCGGATCGGACAGGCAGCCGCCTGCCATGGCGCCATCGCGCAGCATGACGAAGTGCCGTGCGGCAGGCCCGGCAAGGCCGTCCCCCACCTGTGCGAACAGTTCCGTCAGGGCACCGAGGAACCATTCACGGTGAGCGAGCACCCGGCGGTGCACG
>NZ_JBHSQK010000093.1:0-60899 GCF_042658055.1 Pseudonocardia lutea | reverse complement strand
GCCTCGGCCCGCGACGCGCGCTCCTCGGCCGCGAGCCGCGCTCCGTGGTCCTCCGCCGCCCGGGCCAACGCGGCGTCCCGGTCCGCCAACGCCTCGCGCACCTCGTCGTCGAGGCGGGCCTGCAGCACCGCCACCCCGTCGAGCACCGCGGCCAGCGGGCCGGCCGCGGCGGTGAGCCGGGCACCCAGGTCGTCGACGGCGGTGACCGCGCCCGCGGTGTCGCCCTCCTCGCGGAGCGACTCGACCGCCACGAACGCCGCCTCGGCGTCCTTGCAGCTCAGCCCCTTCGTCCCCCAGGAGCGGCCGTCCTGGCAGTAGCGGGGCCGGTTGCCCCGGCCCGCCAGCACCGGCAGCGGCTCCCGGCAACGCCGGAACGCGCACCGGCGCGGCTCCCCGGCGGGTTGTCCCTGGTCCGCGACTCGCACCGCCGTCGCCGCGCCCTGGGCGTCGTCCACCGACTCTCCTCCCGGAGATCCTCGGATCCCTCGTTGCACGAACGACAGATGTGTCGTTCGAAGCCTAGTCGGCTCGGCAGCGGCGCCGTTCCGGCCGCCGGACTGCGCTGCGCGGATCCCGGAAGGGCCGTGCGCTGGCGGCGCGCGCGGTATCCCTCGGGCGGGGAGCCCGTCACTGCCGGACCCGGGGAGAGGTCGCGGTGCGACGACCGCGAAGCGCCCGGGCGGGGCGTCGTCCCCGGGTGGCCGCTGTCCGGCGGGCGCGGGCGCTTCTGCAGCTGGCGTGGTCGGAGCAAGGCGAGTGGTCGACCTGCGCCCACGAAGTTGTCATAAGGGCCGGGGGCGGTCCTACCCCATCCCGTCGGACCCCGCGCTCGTCCATCACGGCGTTGACCAGCAAGAACAGTCTCGGGAGAAGTAGTCAGCCCACCTGATCAGCAGAGTCAGGCCGTCTGATCAGCAACTACGGGATTAGAACTAGTTCTGCGAGTACAGATCTGGTGGTTAGAGCATGCTCTCTACTCGGGAGAACACCTCTTCTCCCGGGTCGACTGGCCTCATGAGCGCGGGAGCGGCGGGAAACCGGGAGCGAGCGGCAGCCCGTCGCGAGGCGTGCACGTCCTGAGGAGATGTGGGCGCTGCGCGCCTGCTGGATCCCCACGGCTTTCGACTCGAACAGGGACACACCGCTAGGCCGCACCAACTCGGCCTCGGCCAGTGCGCACCGCCGGCCAACCGGGCGGCCTGGCGCCGTCCACCATCATTGCTCTGATCGAGTGAAGCCGTCCGCGGAGCCGCTAACGCGTGCAGTGGTCGGACGACGCCAAGGCATGATTCCTCACAGGACAGTCGATCGACCTGCTCACCCGCTACCTCGGGGCGCGACGTGGTCGCCACCGCGGGGGTAGCGTGCCTGGCGGGCGCAGTGGTGCTCCTGACCCTGCTCCTGTCCACGAACCGGGCGACGAGGTCGTCGGAACTGTCTGCCGGGTTCGTGGCCCTGGTTCGAGTACTCGCCGCCGTCGTACTCCTCTGCTTCCTCTTCTGGTTGGCGCTGATGCGCGGGATGCGGTGAGAACGTGCCTCGGAACGGATCGAGAGCCGCCTGACCGCCTTTCGCGTGCGGCGCATTCTGCACATCCCCTCGCCAGGACGGCGTGGGCGACCGTTCTGGGCCGACCGAGCGGTCCGATGTCCCTCCCCGCCACGGACAGCTTCGGTCGACCGTCCGCACGGCTATGCCGGTGCGGCGAGGACCACGACGTTGTCGGCGTACTGCTTGCGGACCGTGTCGAACGGCCCGCCGCAGGTGATGAGGGCCAACTGCGGGGGCCCGTCGCGGCGGAACAGCTCGGCCGGCAGCGCGGACTTGCGGTAGGACGTGCGGGAGACCACCGAGAAGCGGTGGATCCCGCCCGCCGCGTCCACCACCTGCAGCGGTGCGCCGCGAGGAAGATCGAGCAGTCCCTTGAGCGGACCGGGCCCGAGTGCCGCGGAGTCGATGTGACCCGCCACCACGGCGCTACCGGTGTCCTGGCCGGGCGCGGCACCGGCGGCGTACCAGCCGAGCACACTGGGCTGGTCGGGCAGTTGCAGCGCGCCCGAGGGCAGCACGCCGACCGGAACGACCGGGACGTCGGGTGCCTGCGGCAGCGACAGCGTGACCGGGGCGGCCACCTTCGCAGGGCCTGCGGGTGTGGCGCTCACCGACCCCGGCGGGGGGCTCGCGACGTGGTCCGGGGTGACGGGAGTCGGCTGCGGGGGCCCTGGCGTCGACGCCGGCGCCGGCGAGGCGACCGGGGTGATGTCGGAGCTGGCGGCCCGGGGCATGGCCGTGGTCATGGCCAGCCCCGAGCCGACGAGCACCATCCCGATCAGGGCGAGGAGTGCGGGCCCACCCCGACGGGGAACGGTCATCGCGTGAGGGACCGCCGCCGGGTCCAGACGATCGCGGCGATCACCGCGAGGACGCCGGCTCCGGCGACACCCCAACCGCCGGCCCGCAGCCCGTCGGTGGCGGCCTGCCCGCCGGTGCCACCGGGCACCGAGGTCGGGACGCCGTACTTCTGTGCCGCGCTCCGCAGCTCGGCGAGATGCTGCTCGACCACCGGCGTCGCGGTGCGCGCGAGGGTCAGCACCTGCGAGTCCGACCCGGCCTGCAGCTCCTGCTGGGTCGCGGCCAGCGTGGTGGAGTGCGAGCCGATCTGCTGGGCGATCCACGCCGTGTCGAACGCCTGCCCGGACTTCTGCTGCACCGCGGCGAGCTGCTGCTGCTGGGTGGCAGTGGGCCGGTCGGGCAGTTCGACGCCCAGCTGCTGGGCCACCGGCTTGAGCTGGCCGTCCAGCTCGGTGTGCATCTGCACGAACATCCGTCCGAGGTTGCGGACGTCCTCGGTCGCGGCCGCCTGCTGGGCGGCGTTGCCGGCCGCGATCTCCGCCAGATTGCTCTGGTGCGCGGCCCGCAACCAGGTCGCGTCCTGGTCGGTGGGGGCAGCGACGGCCGAAGTGGTGGCCAGGACCAGGCTGCCGAGCACGGAGGCGGCTACCAGCGCGGCACGTACTACGATGCGCATCCGGGTTCTCCTGTTTGCGGGTGTCGACGATGACTGCCCACGGAGGTGTCGACCCTCGGCCGCTACCGGCGCGGGCGAGGACCGGCTACCCCGCGGCGCATCCGTCACGCATTCGCGTCAAAGGTTGTTCACAAGTTGGGACGAACGGCGCAGTCGCTGCCGCACTCCGGCCGCCCGGAAGCGTGCATGTCATCGCGAGTGCCGCCCGTCGAGGAGCATCCCCGACGCCGACCCAGCCCCAGTGGACGCGGTGCCGGGCGAGGAGCCCGTCCCGCAGCTCCATGACCCCGACGATGTCCATCTGGTCACCGTCGGGCGCGGCCCGCGGATACTCCCGGACGACACGGGCGCCGTCGGTGAGGTAACCGGTGCGGGAACGACGGCGCTCGGGGGGCTGGTGGGCGAAGACCTTCTCGGGTGCCGACGGTGATCGACCACGAGCACCAGCGCGCGGCGGGGGGGTTCCCGCGCCGCTAGCTCAGGAGCTCGACGTACCCGCTCGTCCCGTTGACCCGGATCCGCTGACCGTCCCGGATCAGGCGGGTGGCCCGCTCGACCCCCACCACGGCGGGCAGGCCGTACTCCCGGGCGACCACCGCGCCGTGGGTCATCTGGCCGCCGACCTCGGTCACGAGCGCCTTGATCGTGACGAACACGGGTGACCAGCTGGGATCGGTGTAGGCGGTGACGAGGATGTCGTCGGTGCCGAGGTCGGCGTGCGCCATGTCCAGGACGACGCGGGCGCGCCCCTCGACGGTTCCGGCGGACACCGCGAGCCCGGCCAGCGCACCGGCCGGGACGTCGTCGCGCCGGTAGGACCCGGAGAGCGCCTCGCCGTCGGACGTGAGCACCCGCGGCGGCGTGAGCGCCTGGTACCCGCGGTACTCCTCCCTGCGCCGCGCGAGGAGCTGCCGGTCGGCGCACCCGGCGCGGACGACGTCGCACAGCTCGTCGAAGCGCAGGTAGTAGATGTCCTCGCGGTCGGCCAGCACGCCCTCGGCCACGAGGCGGTCGGCCTCGCGCAGCAGGGCCTGCTTGTAGCGGAAGTAGCGGCTGACCATGCCGAACTTGGGGTACTCGCGATAGCCGATGAAGGTCCGCAGGCGGTCGATCATCGTCTTCGTCTCGGCCGCCCGCCGGTCCCCGCCGGGCAGGGCCCGCAGCCGGGCGAGCAGGTCCTGCTCCTTCTCCCACGCCTCCTGCCGCCCCTGCGCGAAGCGCCGGCGGCTCGCCCCGGGCTCGGCGTGCTCGACGTGCCCGAGCAGCACCGGCACCAGGACCGTGGGCTGCTCGCTCCATCGCGGCCTCGTGATGTCGATCTCGCCGGCGCACCGCATGCCGTAGGTGTCGAGGTAGCCGCGGATCGCGTCCCGCGCCGCGCGCCCGCCCGCGACCCGGGGCAGCTCGTCGAGGAAGCCGTCGTCGATGACGCCGCGCAGGAACTCCACCACCTCCGGGTGGGGGCGGACGACGTCGGCGACGTCGAGGAGCGCGAGCCCCATCTCCGAGGTGACGCTGTTCGGGACGGACTGGGTGAGCGTGTCGGTCGCGCCCTCCTCCCCCAGCCACTCGCGCAGGTGCTCGTCGAGCCACCACGCCGCGTTCATCGCCGTCATGAACACCCGGTGGCCGAACGGGTCGAAGAGCAGCCGCCGCAGCTCCTGGAGGTCCTCGCGGATGAAGTCGAGCAGCTCCGGTCCCCGGCGGGTGCGGATCTCGCGGTCGAGAACGGCCAACGACGCCCGGGTCCGCGCGATCAGCTCGTCGACGACGGCCGGGTCGGGGTCGACCGGGTCCGTCGGCGGGACGGCACGCGGTCCGTCGTCGGCGGACGGCGCTCCGCCGAGGTCGCCGCGGGCCAGCACCGTCCGCAGCGCGTCCGCCATGAGCGGGTCGGACCGGCCCATGACCTCCAGGATGTTCTGCCGGCCGGCCGCCGACGCCAGCATCGGGGTGGCGTCGACGAACAGCCGCCCGCCGGCCTCCGCCATCGGCCGCGGTGTCGTCATCTGCCAGAACGACAGCCCGAGCGGCTTCAGCGCGTCGGTCATCATCTGCTGGTGCCCGACGGAGAGGTAGACGTGGGCGCCCCCGTCGTCGGCCGGCGGGACGGGGAACAGGGTGGTGATCGGGCGGGTCTGCACGATCCGGAGGTCGTTCCCGGTCAGGCACCACTCGATGTCCTGCGGGCAGCCGAAGTGCGCCTCGATGCGGCGGCCCAGGTCCGCGAGGCGCAGCACCTGCGTCTCGGTCAGGGCCGGCGCCTGCCGGGCCTGCGGGGCGACCTCCTGCCGCCGGGTACCGCCGCCGGCCGAGGCCCGGACCGCCCACTGCTTCGTGGCGATCGCCCGGTCGACGACGGCGCCGTCGCGCACCGTGAAGCGGTCGGCATTCACCAGGCCGGAGACCAGGGCCTCGCCGAGCCCGAGCACGGCCTCCACGCAGGTGACCTGCCGGTTCGACGTCACGGGGTCGGCCGTGAACAGCACACCCGACGCGTCCGGGACGACCATCTCCTGCACGACGACGGCCATCCGGACCTGCCGGTGGTCGACGCCGCCGCGCAGCCGGTAGGCCACGGCACGCTCGGTGAACAGCGAGGCCCAGCACCGGCGGACGTGGTCGAGGACGGCCGCGGCGCCCACGACGTTCAGGTAGGTGTCCTGCTGACCCGCGAAGGAGGCCGTCGGGAGGTCCTCGGCGGTCGCACTGGACCGCACGGCGTAGGCGGTCGCCTCGCGGACCGGGCCGGTGACGGCCGCCGCGAGGTCGTCGGGGACGGGAAGGGTCGCGACGACCTCACGGATCTCGGCGCTGAGCGCCGCGATCGCGTCCCGGTCGTCCGGGTCCACGGATGACAGCCGGTCGAGCCGGTCCTCGAACGCCGGCACCCCCGCCGTCACCCGTCGGAACGCCTCCGTCGTCACGCAGAAGCCGGGCGGCACGTCGACGCCCTCGATCCGCGAGAGCTCCCCCAGGTGCGCGCCCTTCCCGCCGACCGAGCCGATCCGGCCGCGGTCGATCTCCTCGAACCTGAGCACGGGACGACCGAGCGCGACCGTCGTCGCCGCGCCACCGCCGCTACCCACCACTGCTTCCCCCACTTTCGTCGGCTGCCGCCACCGTCCGCACCTCGCGGACCCCGGTGACGGCCGCAGAGTCTGCGGCACCCACCGGGTCTTGTGGCAAGCCCCCTGGGGCGCTATACGTTGAAGTGGGACAGAGATCGAGATGCCTTCGGCACTCGGCCCTCCCCTGAATCTCACCCGGTCACCGCGTGCACGTCCGACACCCGCCCCCTCCTGGGCGCCTGGGCACCCTCGCCGATCACGCGGGCCCGGAGCGGCACTGGCGGGCATTGGCCGGCCGGCTGCGGCCCTCCATGCTGGAGGACGCGAGGTCACCCGGCGCGGCACGACACCGACGGAGGGGAGTGCGCTGTGGTCGCGGAGCAGAGCGGTGCGGTGACTGCATGGCCGAGCCTGCCGGTGGCGGACTGGACGGCCACGCGGGACACCCTGCACATGTGGACCCAGGTCGTGGGCAAGATCCGGATGGCCCACGCGCCGCTGGTCAACCACTGGTGGCAGGTGACGCTGTACGTCAGCCCGCGCGGGCTGACCACGTCGACGATCCCGTACGCCGCGGGCGCGTTCGAGATCGAGTTCGACTTCCTCGGTCGTCGGCTCGAGGTCCGCAGCAGCGACGGCGGCTCGGGCGGGCTCGAGCTCCGGCCGATGTCCGTCGCCGACTTCCACGACGAGACGATGGCGGTCCTCCGCCGGCTGGGCATCGAGGCGCCGATCCGCCCGGTGCCGAACGAGGTGGACCCCGCCATCCCCTTCCCCGACGATCACGAGCACGCGTCCTACGACGGTGAGGCGGTCCTGCTGTTCTGGCGGCAGCTGCTGCAGGCGAACCGCCTGATCGGTGAGTTCCGGTCGCGTTTCGCGGGCAAGGTCAGCCCCGTCCACTTCTTCTGGGGCTCGATGGACCTGGCCTGCACCCGGTTCTCCGGGCGTCCCGCCCCGCCGCACCCCGGAGGGGCGCCGAACTGCGGGGACTGGGTGATGGTCGAGGGCTACTCGCACGAACTGTCCAGCTGCGGGTTCTGGCCCGGTGGTGGCGAGGAGGGCGCTTTCTACGCCTACGCCTATCCCGTGCCCGACGGGTTCTCCAAGTACCCCGTCGAGGCGGAGGGCGCGTTCTACAGCGCGGAGTTCCAGCAGTTCGTGCTGCCCTACGAGGCCGCGCGCACCGCCGCCGACCCGGACCGGCTGGTACGCGAGTTCCTGCAGGGCACCTACGAGGCGGCCGCCGAGCTCGCCGGGTGGGACCGCGCCGCCCTGGAGATCGACCCGGGCCGCTGGCAGCACCGCACGAAGGGCGGAGAGGGCCGATGAACGCCACCGCCCGCACCGCCGTGGTCGTCGGCGTCGACGGGTCGGACCCGGCGCTCGCCGCCGTCCGCTGGGCGGCGGTCGAGGCCGCACGGCGGGGCGCGCCGCTGCGGCTGGTCGCGGCCGTAGGAACGGGCGCCAGGAGGCCGGGAAGGTCAGGTCGAAGGAGTGCTCGTCGTAGATCGGGTCGAAGCTGCGCCGACGACGGACGGCTGAACACCCCGAGGTGGCGGTCGAGCGGGTCGTGCGGCGCGACCCCCCGGCGGCCGCCCTGATGGCGCGCTCGCGCGGCGCCGGGCTGGTCGTCGTCGGGTCACGGGGGCGCGGCATGGTGCGCGGAGCGTTGCTGGGCTCGGTGAGCCAGGCCGTCCTGCAGCACGCCGACGCCCCGGTCGCCGTCGTGCGGCCCGAGGCCGGCGACCGTCCGGAGCAGTGGCCCTGAAGAACCGGGGGCGCTCAGCCCGCCGGCACCTCGTCGCGCTCCCGCTCGTGGTGGTGCGGCAGGCGCTCGGCCACCCGTCGGATCCGGCGCAGCAGGGGGATGCTCGGGTAGCGGTCCTGCTCGACCTTCGCCTGCAGCACCCTCAGGTACTCCGGGATCCTGCGGCGGGGGATCCATTGCTCGAGGAGGTCGAGCTGGGTGTAGCTGGGACAGCGGCTCTCGCGGACCCTGTCGAGGAGCAGCTCGACCAACCACTCGCGGACGTCGTCGCGGGTCATGTCGTCCTCGATCTCGTCGCGGTTCATGTCGGGATCGAACCTCCGCCGCCGTCGGGCCGTCAGCCCGGTCAGGGTCGGTGGACCGGGTGGCGGGGGCCAGGGACGAAGGACCTCGTGTGCCCGGTCCCCCGGGGAGTCGCCGGCACCGGGGCGGGTAGGCCGCGGACATGCTGAGTCGTGCGGTGTGGCAGGGGGCCCTGGCCGGGGCCTGCGGGGTGGCGGTGATGACGCTCGGCGAGAAGCTCGAGCAGCGGCTGACGGGCCGGCCGGACTCCCACGTCCCGGCCCGGACGCTGGAGCGGCTGACCGGGGCGAGGGAGCGGCCGCGGCGCCAGCCGGTGCCGGTGAACTGGGCGATGCACTACGGGCAGGGCGCCCTGCTCGGGGTGCTGCGCAGCGTGATGGCGCAGGTGGGGCTGCGCGGCCCCGCGTCCTCGGCGATGTTCACCGTGGTGCGGCTGACGAACGACCAGATCCTGGAGAACGCGACGGGCGTCGGGGCGCCGCCGCAGACCTGGCCGCGCCCGGAGCTCGCGGTGGACCTGCTGCACAAGGCCGTCTACGCCTTCGCCACCGGGGCGGTCGCCGACGCGCTGGCGGCGCGGTCCGGACCCGGGCCCGGGCAGCAGCACGCCGCCCTGCGCTCCGGGCGCCGGCCGGACGTCGGCCCCCTCCCCCGCTGAGCGGCCCGCCGCCGACCGGCACATGTCGGGGCAGAGGAACGCCCGATCCGTGATGCGGCGACGGCCTCAGGGCGGACCCAGGGGTGGATGGCCGTGGGCGACCGGAGTCTCGGCGATCCAGGCCTGCAGCCCAGGGTCCAGCGGGCCGTGCAGGTGCACGGAGGTCATCTCGGCCAGCGCGGGAACGCGATGCAGGAGGTCGGCACAGTGCCGGTTGTGCGCCAGGGCCGCCTCGGCGTCGGCGTACTCCTCGACGACGACGAGATCGTCCGGATCGTCGCTGGTGAACCACTCGTAGCGGAGGGTTCCCGGTTCTTCCGCGGCGGCCTCGGCGAGGGCGACCGCCAGTCCGGTGAGCTCCTCGCGCCTGCCGGCGCGAGCCCGCAGCTCGGCACGGACGAGGATCGACATGAACACCTCCCGGTGATCGACCGTCAGGGTGCCGCCGGGGCGAGGAGCGGCCCCGCGGGCACGGCCACGCGGCGGCCCGTCCCCGGCCGCACGAACAGGGCGCCGATCGCGGCGAGGGTGCGCGCGTGCGCGGCGCCCCTTCCCAGGCCGACCTCGACGACGTCGTCGAACACCGCCCGGTCCCCCGCCGCGGCGAGCACGGCGGCGTGCACGAACCGGGGGCTCCGCATCAGGCGGGCCAGCGCCGCGGTGTGGCGGTGGTGGCGGGCGAAGCAGCGGCGCAGGCTCGCCCGGTGGACCGCGCCCGCGGCCGCCCCGCACAGCGCGGCCTGCCCGGCGAGCACCCCGGAGGCCACCGCGTCGAAGATGCCCTCGCCGGTGAGCGGGTTGACCAGCGCGGCCGCGTCGCCCGCGAGGAGCACCCGCCCGTCGGGCTGGACGCGGCCGCCGGTGGACAGCGGCAGGCGGTGCCCCCGGACGGTCGCGGGGTCGAGGCGGCTGCCCGGCAGCTGCGCGTCGAGCCCCGCGAGGAGCTCGTCGCGGCTGGTCGGCGCGGTGCCGTCGAAGATCCCGTAGCCGACGTTCGCGCCGCCGTCGGCGAGCGGGAAGGACCACGCGTAGGCCGGGCGCCGCCCCTCCGCGAACGCGATGTGCAGCGCTCCCGGGACCGCGGGGGCCTGCGGGCTGTAGCCCCGGACCGCCACGGCCGTGTCCCGCGGCCGGGACGCGATCCCGAGGCTGCGCCGGACGACGGAGTTGGCCCCGTCGGTGCCGATCACGATGCGCGCGGCCGTGTCGCCGTCGAGCACCACGTGGTCGGCGTGGGCGTCGACGCGGCGGACGCGCTGCCGCCGCAACCGGGCCCCGCGCCCGACGCAGGCCCTGACCAGGGCGTCGTCGAGCACGGCCCGGGGCACGACGCGGTTGGGGCGGGCGCAGCACCGGTCGACCACGGCCCCGCGCGGCGAGCGCACGTGCAACCTCGGCACGGACGCACCGAGCCCGGCGAGGTCGGGCACACCCAGGGCCGCGAGCAGGTCGAAGACCCCGGCCGCGATCCCGTCGCCGCAGGTCTTGTCGCGCGGGAACCGGGCCGCGTCGAGCAGCAGGACGCGGGCGTCCGGCCGGAGCTGCAGCACCCGCAGGGCGGCCGCGCTCCCGGCCGGTCCCGCCCCGACCACGGCGACGTCGTACATCCCGGTCATCACGACCTCCCCGGCCGCCGGCCGGAGCGCCGACGTCGCCGGGTGGTACCCCGTGACGGCGCGACCGGAACCGACCGGCTGCGGCGGACACGGCGGCGGGTACGGACACTAGCGGTTCACACGGGTACGGCGACGGACGAGCGGGGGCGGACATGGCGGGTCGGGGGCGGCCGACGGGTCCGACGGGCCCCGTGCTCACCCGCGGGCTCGCCCTGCTCGCCGCGTTCGGGCCGGCCCGCCCGGCGATGACGCTGAGCCAGCTGGCCCGCCACGCGGGGATGCCGCTCTCGACCGCGCACCGGCTCCTCGGCGAGCTCGTCGAGTGGGGCGCCCTGGAACGCGACGACACCGGCTGCTACCGGGTCGGACTGCGGCTCTGGGAGCTCGGCGCGCTCGCCCCGCGCGGGCAGGGCCTGCGCGAACGCGCCCTGCCGTTCCTCGAGGACCTCTCCCAGATCACCCGGGAGAACGTCCAGCTCGCCGTCCGCGAGGGCACCGAGGTCGTGTTCGTCGAGCGGATCGGCGGGTCCGGCGCGGTCCCGGTGCTCACCCGGGTCGGCGGGCGGTTCGCGCTCACCGCCACCGGCGTCGGGCTGGTGCTGCTCGCGCACGCCCCCGTGGAGGTGCAGGACGACGTCCTCGGCAGCCGGATCGAGCGGTTCACCGAGCGCACCGTCACCGACGCCGAGCAGCTGCGGCGGATGCTGGCCGACGTCCGCACGAACGGCTTCGCGATCAGCGACCGCCAGGTGACCATGGACGCGCTCTCGGTCGCCGCGCCGATCCAGGACGAGCGCGGGCAGGTGGTCGCGGCCGTCTCGCTGGTGATCCGGCACGGCACGGCCTCGCCGCACACGCTCACCCCGCTGGTGCGGACCAGCGCCCGCGCGATCGGCCGGGCGCTCGCCGAGGGCTACCGCCCCGGCTGACGCCTCCCACAAACCCTTCCATTTCCCGGAAGTCGGGTTCGGCGGGGCCGGACCCCGCACGCATGCTCTCGGACACCGCCCCGGGACCCGATCCGGGCGGCGCCCGCCCCGGCCACCACCTCCCGCCGGCGGGCCCCGACGCAGTCGACAACGGAGTGCTGCCATGCGTCCTCCCACCCTTCCCGCTCGCGAGGGCCGGCGCGGATGAGCGCCTCGGTCCGGGAGCTGATCGACGACCGGCCGATGTCCCGCTTCCAGTGGGGTGCCGTCGTCGTGTGCGTGCTGCTGAACATGCTCGACGGCTTCGACGTGCTGGTCATGGCCTTCGCCGGCAAGTCCGTCTCCGCCGACTGGGGGCTGAGCGGCGCCCAGCTCGGCCTGCTCCTCTCCGCCGGCCTGATCGGCATGGCCGTCGGGTCGATGGTCGTGGCCCCGTGGGCCGACCGGTTCGGCCGGCGGCCGATCGTGCTCGGCTGCCTCGCCGTCGCGGCCGCCGCGATGCTGCTGTCCGCGGCCAGCCAGTCCGCGGTCCAGCTCGGCGTGCTCCGCGCGGTGACCGGCCTGGGCATCGGCGGCATCCTCGCGACCAGCAACGTCATCGCGGCCGAGTACGCGTCGAAGCGGTGGCGCGGCCTCGCCGTCAGCCTGAACTCGACCGGATACGCGCTGGGCGCCACGCTCGGCGGCCTGCTCGCCGCCCTCCTCGTCGGCCAGTTCGGCTGGCGGTCGGTGTTCCTGGCCGGCGGGCTCGCGACGGCCGCGTCGATCCCGCTGGTGTGGTGGCGGCTGCCCGAGTCGCTGGACTTCCTGCTGGTCCGCCGCCCGGTGCGCGCCCTGGAGCGGGTCAACGCCCTGCTCGCCCGGATGGGCCACGCGGCGCTGGCCGCCCTGCCCGAGCGGGTCGCCGCGCCGAAGGGCGTCGGCGCCGGGTACCGGGAGCTGCTCACCCCGCGGCTGCGCCGGACCACCCTGGTGCTCTGGCCCGTCTTCTTCTGCATCATGGCGGGCTTCTACTTCGTGACGAGCTGGACGCCGACCCTGCTGGTCGAGGCGGGCCTGTCCCCCACCGCCGGGATCGCCGGCGGCACCCTGCTCAACGTCGGCGGGATCTTCGGCGCCGCGCTGCTCGGCCTGCTGGCCGCGAAGTTCGCCCTGCGCACCGTCCTGGCGACCTACCTGGTGGCCACCGGCGCGCTGCTGGCGATCTTCATCGGGGCGTCCTCCTCGCTCACCCTGGCCTTCGTGATCGCGGCCGTGATCGGGGTGTTCGTCAACGGCTGCGTCGCCGGCCTCTACGCCCTCACCCCGACCGTCTACGACCCGGCCGTGCGCACCACCGGCGTGGGCACCGGCCTGGCCATCGGCCGCGCCGGCGCGATCCTCGCCCCGACCCTCGCCGGCACGCTGCTCGACGGTGGCTGGACGCCCGAACAGCTCTACGTCGTCTTCGGCGCGGTCTTCGTCGCGACCGCGGCCCTGCTCTTCCTCCTCCGGCTGCGCCGGACCGACGGGGCCGCCCCCGCCGCCACCCCCCGAACCACCACCCGGGACACCGCCGCACCCACCACGGCCCGAGTCGAGGGAGCGTCCTCGTGAGCACCATTCCCCGCAACCAGTGGTACGTCGCCGCCTACGGTTCCGAGATCCGCAACGAGCTGTTCGCCCGCACCATCTGCGACGAGCCGATCCTGTTCTGGCGCACGGAGGCCGGTGAGGTCGTCGCCAACTCCGACCGCTGCGTGCACCGCCGCTTCCCGCTCTCCCAGGCGCCGTCGCGGCTGGTGGACGACAAGGTGGTCTGCGGCTACCACGGCTTCACCTACGGCGCCGACGGCAAGTGCGTCGCCGTGCCCGGCCAGACCCGCGTGCCGCGCACCGCCCGGCTCACCCCGTACCCGGTCGTCGAGCTCGACTCCCTGGTCTGGATCTGGATCGGCGACCCCGCGCTGGCCGACCCCACCCGCATCCCGCGCGCGTCCTACCTGGCCTCGCCGGACTACACGACCGTCCGCGGGCTGGAGCCGCTGGCCGCCCGCTTCTCGCTGCTGGTCGACAACCTGCTCGACCTCTCGCACGAGACCTACCTGCACGGCGGCTACATCGGCACCCCCGAGGTCGCCTCGACCCCGATCTCCACCGAGGTCGACGACGAGGCCGGCGTCGTCTACGTCTCCCGGCACATGGACGACGCCGAGTGCCCGCCGTTCTACTCGCGCTCGACGGGCCTGCAGGGGCGGATCGCCCGCTGGCAGGACATCGAGTACACGCCGCCGTGCCTCTACAAGCTGCACAGCCGGATCGCCCCGGTCGGCTCCGTCCCGAACCCGGACGGCACCGACCCCGACGCCTTCCACGTCGAGGTCGTCTACGCGATCACCCCGGAGACCGAGCACTCCACGCACGACTTCTGGATGGTCGCCCGCGACTTCGCGCTCGGCGACGAGGAGGTCTCCGCCTTCCTCGCCGAGAACAACCGGACCGTCGTGCTCCAGGACGTCGAGGCCCTCGACGTGCTCGAGCAGGTGATCCGGCGCGAGCCCGAGGGCTACCAGGAGCTCTCGATCAACATCGACACCGGCGGCCTGGCCGCGCGCCGCATGCTCGCCCGCATGGTCGGGCAGGCCCCGCGCAACGCCCCCGCCGCGCCCACCCGATGAGCGGCCCCGCGAACGGCGGCATCCCGGAGACCCCGCCCGTCCTGAGCGGGGACCGGGTCTACCGCATCCACTGGGTCCTGGGCACCGACCGGCTCCGCGCGGTCTGCCACTGCGGCAGCGAGCGGATCTTCGACGACCCGGTCGAGCTGTGGGAGTGGCTGCTCGCCCATCCCGAGGGCCACGACCCCGTCGCCGTGCCGGAGCCCTCGCCCGAGCCCGCCCCGTCCCGCGAGCCCGCACCGGCCTGAGCCACCCGAGGAGACCGATGACCACCGACCCGCGGACCGAGCCCGAGCTCGACCTGGTCCTCGAGAAGAAGGAGACCCTGGCCGACGGCGTCGTGCAGCTGACCCTGCGCGACCCCGCCGGGGCGGACCTGCCCGCCTGGGAGCCCGGGGCGCACGTCGACCTGGTGCTCTCCGGCGACCTGACCCGGCAGTACTCGCTCTGCGGCGATCCCGCCGAGCGCTCCGTGCTGCAGGTCGCGGTGCTGCGCGAGCCGGCCGGCCGCGGCGGCTCGGCCCACGTCCACGACGTGCTCGCCGAGGGCGACAGCGTGCGGGTGCGCGGGCCGCGCAACCACTTCGCGCTCGTCCAGGCCCCGCGCTACCTGTTCCTCGCCGGCGGCATCGGGATCACGCCGATCCTGCCGATGATCGCCGCGGCGGAGGCGGCCGGCGCGGACTGGCGGCTGGTCTACGGCGGCCGCACCCTCGCGTCGATGGCCTTCCGGGACCGGCTGGAGGAGCGGTACCCCGACCGGGTCGAGGTCCGGCCGCAGGACGAGACGGGGCTGCTCGACCTGGCCGCCCTGCTCGGCGAGCCGGCCGCGGACACGGCGGTCTACTGCTGCGGCCCCGAGCCGCTGCTGGCCGCCGTCGAGGAGCGGTGCGCCGCCTGGCCAGCCGGTTCCCTGCACCTGGAGCGGTTCGCACCCAAGGCCGGCGCGGACGACGGGCCGCGGGAGGCCTTCGAGGTCGAGCTCGCCCAGACCGGCACCACGCTGACCGTGCCGGCGGACCGGTCGATCCTCGAGGTCGTCGAGGACGCCGGCGTCGGGATCCTCTCCTCCTGCCGCGAGGGCACCTGCGGTACCTGCGAGACCGGGGTGCTCGAGGGCGTGCCGGACCACCGCGACTCGGTGCTCACCCCCGACGAGCAGGCCGCGAACGACGCGATGATGATCTGCGTCTCCCGCTCCTGCTCGGCCCGCCTGGTCCTCGACCTCTGAGGACCGGCGCCGGGCGCGCCGCCGACGCCGCCGGCCGCCCGGCTTCTACCCTGCAGGACGTGCACGACCCCGCCGTGACCTCGCCCGAACACCCCGGACCCGGCCGCCCGACGTGTCGGTGACGGGCCGGGCGCTCACGCCGCGGGCCACCTCCTCGCCGCGGCGCCGGCCGCTCCCGGGGGAGCCGGCCTCGGACCTCGACCGCGACGCGGCCCTGCGCGTCGACGCGCTCGACGCGGCGGCGGACCGCTACCTCGACGCCGAACGGGTGGCCAGCACCCGGGAGGCGTACGCGCGGGACTGGGCGGCCTGGGAGGACTACACCCGCTGGGCCGGCATCCCGCTGCTGTCCGGCGGCCGCGGCGCGCTGGTCGGGTTCGTGCTCTGGTTCGAGCAGGGGGCCCCGCGGGTCGGCCGGGAGCCCGGTCCCCCGGCGGCGCCGGCCACCATCCGGCGCCGGCTCGCCGGGGCGCTGCACGGGCTGCGGAAGTTCGGCGCCGACGTCGACCCCCGCGGCCCGGCCGCCGCGCGGGAGGCGCTCACCATCTACCGGCGGAGGCTTGCGGCCGACGGCGTGAGCCGCGGCCGCGGCCAGGCCCATGCCGTGGACCTGCGGGCCGTGCTCGCGATGTCGAGTGCCTGCCCGGACACCCGCCGGGGGCTGCGCGACCGCGCCATGCTGACCATCGGCTTCTACGGCGCCACCCGGGCCAGCGATCAGGCCCACCTGCTGACCTCGGACGTGACCGTCGAGCAGAACGGCATCGTGCTCGACGTGCGCGTCGGCAAGACCACCGGCCGCAGCGCCCTGCCCCGGCGGCGTCATCCGCTGCTGTGCCCCCGCTCGGCGTGGCTGGCGTGGCTGCGGGCGGGCAGGCACACGGGCGGACCCGCCTTCCGCCGGATCGACCGGCACGACACGGTCCGCGACGAGCCCCTGTCCCCCGACGCCGTCACCGCCGTGATCGCGCGGGCCGGCGAGCGCGCGGGGCTGCCCTACCCGGTCACCTGCCACTCGCTGCGCGCCGGGTTCGCCACCGAGTCCTACCGCGCCGGGGCCTCGCTGCTCGACATCGCCACCCAGGGCCGCTGGGCACCGGGCTCGCAGGAGCTCTTCCGCTACATCCGCACGGTGGACCAGTGGCGGCACAACGCCGCCGACGGGCTCGACCTCGACCCCGGCTGAGTCGACCGGTCGGGACCGTTTCGGCGGTGACGCGGGCGGGAACACGCGGGCTCCCCGCCGACCCACCCAGGAGGCAACCGTGCTGTCGGACCAGGCCCGCCCGGTCATCGAGGCGACGCTGCCCGTGGTGGGCGAGAACATCGGGGCCATCGCGACCCGGTTCTACGAGCACCTGTTCACCGAGCACCCGGAGCTGCTCGACGGCACCTTCAACCGCGGGAACCAGGCGGAGGGCTCCCAGCAGCGGGCGCTGGCCGGGTCGGTCGCCGCCTTCGCGAGCACGCTGCTCACCAGGCCGGACCGCGCGCCCGACACGCTGCTGCGCCGGATCGCGCACAAGCACGCCTCCCTGGGCATCCGGCCCGACCAGTACCAGGTCGTCCACGACCACCTGATGTGGGCGGTCGTCGACGTCCTCGGCGACGCGGTCACCACCGAGGTCGCCGCCGCGTGGGACGAGGTCTACTGGCTGATGGCCAACGCGTTGATCAACCAGGAGCGCGGCCTCTACAGCGCCCGCGGCGTCCGCACGGAGACGGTCTGGCGCCCCTGGCGGGTGGAGCGCAAGATCCGGGAGACGGCCGACGTCGTGACGTTCGTCGTCGAGCGGATCGACGACCGGCTGGTGAAGACCTCGCTGCCGGGCCAGTACGTGTCGGTGCTGATGCCGATGCGCGACGGCGTCCGTCAGCCGCGCCAGTACAGCCTCACCCGTGCCGACGACGGGCGGCACCGGCAGTTCGCGGTCAAACGGGTGCAGGGCGACGGGAAGCCCGACGGCGAGATGTCGACGCTGCTCTGCGACACGGTCGGCGTGGGCGACGTGCTGACCCTGTCGCTGCCCTTCGGCGACGTCGTCCTCGACGACGCCGGCCGGCCCGTCGTCTTCGCGAGCGCGGGCATCGGCGTCACCCCGATGGCGGGGATGCTCTCGCACCTGGTCGCCGCGGACTCCGGGCTGGACATCACGCTGTTGCACGCCGACGCCGACGAGGCCTCCTTCGCGCTGCGCCGCCAGGTCGTCAGCGACGTCCTCGCGGCGCGCAACGCCTCGATGCACGTCTGGTACGAGGACGGCACCGGCAGCAACGAACCGGTGACCGGCGTGCACGCCGGCTACATGGACCTGTCCGAGGTCACGCTGCCCGACGACGCCCTGTACTACCTGTGCGGCCCGATCCCGTTCATGCAGGCGGTCCGGTCGGCGCTGATCGAGCGCGGGGTCGCGCCGGCGGAGATCCAGTACGAGGTGTTCGGGCCCGACCTCTGGCAGGCCGACCTCGACTGATCGCCGGGATCGACCGGTCGGCGGGCCCGGCGGTCGGGGGCTCAGCGGTCGGGGGCTCGACGGGCGGGGCCGACCGGGCGGGCCAGCGCGTTCACCGCGCCGTCGAAGAGCGGCGGCAGCAGCCGGGAGGCGGGGACCAGGGCGCGCCGCGCGACCCGCGGGCGCGTGCCGGCGAGCAACGCCGCGGTGAGCCAGCGGTAGCGCCGGGTCAGGCGGGTCCACTCGCGCTCGTAGCGCACCGGCTCGCCGTCGACGACCGCGCGCACGGCCGCGGCCGCCTGGGCGAAGGCCAGGGCCAGGCCCTCGCCCGTCAGCGCGTCGACGTACCCGGCGGCGTCGCCGACCAGCAGGATCCGCCCGGCCACCCGCCGCCGGGCGCCCCGGCGCAGGGGGCCGGCGCCGCGCACCTCGGTCACCGGCGCGGCGCCGCGGAGCAGCTCGGTGAGGCCCGGGAGCGCGCGCAGCCGGTCGTCGAAGGAACCCTTGGTCGAGGCGAGCACCGCGACCCCGACCAGGTCGTCGGCCACCGGGGTCACGTAGGCCTCGACCTCGGGCCCCCAGTGCACCTCGACGTACGGCGACCAGGGCGCGGTGCGGAAGTGCCGGCGCAGCCCGAACCGCGGGTACCGGGTCGCGGGCAGGTCGAGGCCGAGGGCGCGGCGCACCGGCGAGTGCAGGCCGTCGGCGGCCACCAGGTACCGGGCGCGCCGCCCGTCGACCACGACGCCCGCGTCGTCCTGCCGCACCTCCGCGACCGCGCGCTCCTCGATGCGGGCACCGGCGGCCACCGCCGCCTCCTGCAACGCCCGGTGCAGCGTGGTCCGGCGGATCCCGCGGCCGGGGCCGCGGCGGAAGTCCGCGTCGGCCGACCGCCCCGCGCGGACGTACCGGATACCCCGGAACGGGTGCCCGGCCGGGTCGACGCCCAGGGCCAGCAGCGCCTGGAGCGCACCGGGCATCAGGCCCTCGCCGCAGGCCTTGTCGACGGCGCCGGGGCGGGGCTCCCGGACCTCGACGTCCAGGCCCGCGCGGGCGGCGTGCAGCGCGGTCACCAGGCCCGCCGGGCCGCCGCCGGCGACGAGCAGGTCGAGCGGGCGGACGCTCATGCCCGCATCGCCGGGGCCGCGGCCGCCGCCAAGGCCCGGCGCTCCTCGCGCAGGCGCACGGTCAGCACCGCGGCGTTCGCCACGGTGAAGGCCGCGGCGGTGAGCCAGGCGGTGTGGACGAGCGGGAGGGCCGCACCCTCCACGACGACCACGACGTAGTTGGGGTGCGGCAGGAAGCGGTAGGGCCCGGAGGTGACCAGCGGGAGCCCGGGCACGACGATCACGCGGGTGTTCCACCGCGGCCCGAGGGCGCGGATGCACCACCAGCGCACGCACTGGCACACGACGACCAGGGCGAGCATCGGCCAGCCGAGCGCGGGCACGAAGGGCCGGTCGGCGAGCCACACCTCCGCGACGCACCCGACCAGCAGGCCCGTGTGCACCACGACCATGACCGGGTAGTGCCCGCGGCCGGTCTCGACGCCGCCGCGGGCGAACGCCCAGCGCGCGTGGCGGGTGGAGAGGACCAGCTCGGCCAGCCGCTCGAGGCCGACCGCGAGGACGAGCAGCGTGAAGAGCGGCACCGAGGCCGGCACCGAGGCCGGCACGGCGGCCGGCACGGCGGTCGGCACGCTCATGCCGGCGCCCGCAGCAGGACCAGCTCGGAGCAGAAGCCGGGTCCCATCGCCAGCATCAGGCCGTACGAGCCGGGGCGCGGCGGCCGGGTCGCGAGGGTGTCGGCCAGCACGTGCAGCACCGAGGCCGAGGAGAGGTTCCCGATGCGGCGCAAGGAGTCCCAGGTGAGGGCGAGCGCGTCGCAGTCGACCTGCAGCGCGTCCTGGAGGGCCTCGAGCACCTTGGGACCACCGGGGTGCGCGACGTACCACCCGACGTCCGCGGGCCCGAGCCCGTGGTCGGCGAGGAACCGGCGCACGTCGTCTCCCAGGTACCGGCGCACGAGGGCGGGGACGGCGGCGTCGAGCACGATCCGCAGGCCGCCGGCGCCGACGTCCCAGCCCATGGTCCGCTCGGAGTCGGGGTAGAGGCGGCTGCGGGCGGCGAGCACCTCCGGCTGCACGCGCCCGCCGTCGACCAGCTGCTCGGCGCGCCGCGACCCCGCGGCGACCACCGCGGCGGCGCCGTCGCCGAACAGGCCGCTCGCGACCAGGTTGGGCACCGAGACGTCGTCGCGCTGCAGCGTCAGCGAGCACAGCTCCACGCTCATCAGCACCGCGACCGCGTCGGGGTGGCCGGCCAGGTGGTCGTGGAGGCGGGCGACCCCGGCGGCGCCCGCGACGCACCCGAGGCCGACGATCGGCACCCGCACCACGTCGTCGCGCATGCCGGTGAGCGCGGCGACCCGCGCGTCGAGGGAGGGCACGGCGAGCCCGGTCACCGTCGCCGAGACGACCAGGTCGACGTCGGACGGCGCGAGGTCGACCGCCTTGAGCGCGTCCACGACGGCGCGGGCACCGAGCTCGACCCCGGCCCGGATGAAGGCGTCGTTGGACTCGCCGAAGTCGCGGAGCCCGCCGTAGCGCTCGAGCGGCAGCGCGGTGTGCCGGGTCTCGACGCCGGCGTTGCGGTGGAACCGGTCGAGCACCGCGCGGTCGACGGCGCCCTTCAGCAGCGAGCCCGCGACGGCCTCGGTGATCTCCTCCTGGCGGTGGCGGTGGACGGGAAGGGCACCTCGGACGCTCAGGACGCGCATGCTCATCTCTCCTCAGCGGGGTCGGCGGCGGGATCCGTGGGGGCCGGCGCGGCGGGGCCGGCAGGCAGGAGGGCGGCGGCCAGGCCCCGGACGACGGCGGCGGTGATCCGGCCGCGGGCCAGCCCGAGCTCGACCAGGTCGTCGAAGACCCGCTGGTCGCGGACCGACGCGCGGAGGCCGGCGTCGAGCACGGGTCCACTGCGGCAAAGGTGCGCCGCGAGCGCGGTGTGGCGCAGGTGCGGGAGGAGATGGGCGCGGGCGGCCCGCCGGTAGCGGTGGCCGGCCGTGCCGGCCCGGCCCGTGACGATCGCCCGCGCGGCGGCCCGACCCGCCGCGAGGCCGGTGGCGACCGCGTAGTAGATGCCCTCCCCCGTCATCGGGTTGACCAGCCCGGCGGCGTCGCCGACGAGGAGCACGCGGCCGGCGGGTGGCCACCAGCGGGCCCCCGAGAGCGGCAGGTGGTGGCCCTTCCAGCCGGTGCCGTCGCGGCTCGCCCCGGGCAGCAGGGCCTCGAGCCGCTCGAGCAGCGCGGTGCGGGTGGGCGCCGGTCCGCCGCCGAGCACCTCGCCGTACCCGACGTTGGCGAGCCCGTCGCCGCGGTCGAAGGACCAGGCGTAGGCCGGCTGCCGGGCCGTCCCGAAGGCGATCACCTGGGCGTGCTCGCGCCCCGCGGACACCGGCGCGTAGCCGCGCAGGGCGAGGGCGGGACGGGCGCTGGGCCGGCCGAGGCGGCGGCGCACCACCGACCCGGCCCCGTCGGCCCCGACGACCACCGCCGCCCGGTGCGCACCGTCCAGCACGACACCCTCCGGGCCGCGCACCAGGTCGCGGACCCGGTGCCGCACGAGCACCGCCCCGGCCGCGCAGGCCGCCTCGACCAGCCGGGCGTCGAGGATCCGGCGCGGCACGACGTACGACGGCCGGGCCATCGTCCGGTCGACCCCGCGCCCGCCCCGGTCGAGCCGCAGCCGCGCGACCGGCACCCGGTCGTCGAGCAGGCCCGTGACCCCGACCTCGGCGAGCCGGTCGAGCACGTGCGGTGCTACGCCGTCGCCGCAGGCCTTGTCCCGCGGGAAGCCGGCACGGTCGAGCAGCGCGACGCGGAGCCCCGGTTCGGTGTGCAGCGCCCCCAGCGCCGTGGCCGCGCCGGCGGGTCCGGCCCCGACGATCGCGAGGTCCCACCCGGCCATCAGCCGGCCGCCACGAGCAGCACCACGTCCACCAGCGCGATCGCCATCGCGGCCCGGAACGGGAGGCGGCCGCGGCCCGCCAGCGCGACCGCCGCGAGCGCGGCGACCACCGCCAGCGCCCCCCACACCCAGGCCGGCGGGCTGCCCGCCGGACCGAACGCGGCCAGGGCCGACGCCGCGACGAGCAACCCGGCGGCCAACGGCCTCGCGGCGCGCTCCCCCAGCCGGTGCGGGAGCCCCCGGACGCCGGTCCGCACGTCGTCGGCGAGATCGGGCAGCGCGTTGAGCACGTGGGCACCGACCCCGAGCGCGGCGCCGGCGGCGGTCGTCCACCAGGGCGGCCAGACCGGCGGGGTGCCGGCGAGGGAGGCCACGGCCGGCAGGGTCCCGAAGGCCACCGCGTACGGCAGCCACGACAGCCGGGTGCCCTTGAGCCCCAGGTTGTAGGCCTGCGCCGAGCCGACGCCGAGCACGAGGTGGACGATCCCGCTGCGCCAGCCGGCGGCCAGGGAGAACACCACGCAGGCAGCTCCGGAGAGGGCGACCGCGACGGCGACGGGGCAGACGCGCACCCGCCCGGCCGCGAGCGGCTTGTCGGCGCGCCCGACCGCACGGTCGCGCCGCAGGTCGACGAGGTCGTTGACCCAGCCGACGACGAGCTGGCCGGTCAGGACGGCGAGGGTGACGACGAGGGCGGTGCGGGCCGGCAGACCGGCGTCGACCGCGAGCAGGGCGGCGACGACCGTGACGGCCGCGGCGGGTCCGGGGTGGGCGGCCGTGACCAACCCGGGGACGGTGCCGGCCCGGCGGGTCGTTCGCGGCGGCGCCGCGCTCACGGCCGGGACCGTCTGCCGACGTGCCCGTGGAGCAGGGCGTCCCCGACCGCGCCGGCGACGGTGCGGGGGCGCAGGACCGCCGTCGGCCCGGACGCGGCGGTGCGCATGCCGTCGACCACCTCGCCGAACACCGCGACGGCGTCCTTCGTGGGCTTCCAGCCCAGCTCGGTACGGGCGCGCGTGGTGTCGAGCAGGGGAAGCGCGAAGGCCATGTCGAGCCAGCCGGTGTCGACCTGCTGCAGGCGCAGGTGCCACGCCGCGGACATCGCCGGGCGCACGAGCGCCGACGGCACGTGCACCAACCGGGCACCGAGCACCCGGGCGATGTCGGCCGCGGTGAGCGGGGGGTCGGCGGCCAGGTTGAACGCGCCGGCGGCGCCCCGGTCCAGGACCCGCGCGACGGCGTCGGCGACGTCGTCGGCGTGCACCACGGGGATCGCCAGGCGGCGGTCGAGGGGCAGCACCGGCAGCCAGGTGAGGGCGCGCGCCGGCACCAGTCCCGGCAGCCCGTAGCGCAGCAGGGCGCTCCCGGCCGAGTGCTGCCCGACGATCCCGGGCCGCAGCCGCGTGACGGTCGGGACCGCGCCCTCCGCCTCGGCCTCGTCGAGGATTCGTTCGGCGGCCGCCTTGTGCCGGCTGTAGCGCGAGGTCGGGACGCCGTCGGTGGGCCAGCTCTCGTCGACCGGGGCGTCGTCCCGGCGCGGCGAGTAGGCGCCGATCGACGACAGGTGCACCAGGTGCGGCACCCCGGCGGCGGCCGCCGCGGCCACCACACGCCGGGTGCCGCCGACGCCGAGCTCCCGCAGGTACCGCAGGTCGTGCGAGGGCTGGAAGCCCCAGGCGAGGTGGACGACGGCGTCCGCGCCGTCGAAGACCCGGGCGAGCTCGTCCGGGGTGACGCGGGTCAGGTCGACCGATCGCCACGCCGCGGGCTGCCCGCCCGCCAGGGGCCCGGCCGGCACCCGGCGGGCCAGGCCGACCAGCTCGTGGTCCTCCGCGGCGAGGCGGCGCAGCACCGCCGTCCCGATGTTGCCCGTCGCGCCGGTGACGACGATCCGCATCCTGCCTCCCCCAGCCTCGACCGACTCCTCGTCGATTCCCCTCGGGCCGGGACCTCACACGCACCGCGGTGGCCTGTGGAGAGGCGACCGGGCGGCGCGCGAGGATCAGGCCCGGCGCAGCCGCTTGAGCGGTTCGGGCAGGTCCGCGGCGTGCACGACCGTCAACCGCTGCGTGGCCCGGGTGAGCGCCACGTAGAGGTCGTTCATCCCGCGCGGGCTCTCGGCCAGCACCTCCGCGGGTTCCAGCAGCACGACCGAGTCGAACTCCAGCCCCTTCGACGCGCCCACCGGCAGCACGACGACCGGCGCCTCCAGGTCCTCCGGGTCCTCGGGGACGGCGTCCCCGAGCACGGCCCGGCGCACGGTCGCGACCCGCGCCGCGGGCACGAGCACCGCGGTGCGCCCCTCGCCCACCGCCTCCCGCTCCTCGGCGACGATCCCGGCGAGCACCCCGTCGGACCCGTCCAGCGTGCCCGCGGCCACGGGCAGTGCGCGCGGCGGGACACCGGTGCTGCGCACGGAGGTCGGCGGGGTGAGGGTCGGGTCGATGGCGGCCAGGACGTCGTCGGCCACGTCGGCGATCTCGGCCGGCGTCCGGTAGTTCACCGTGAGCTGCTCGAGCCGCCAGCGGTTCTGCACGAACGGCGAGAGCACCTCCGACCAGGTGGAGGCCCCGGCGATGTCGCCGGTCTGCGCCACGTCGCCCACGACGGTCATCGACCGGCTCGGCACCCGGCGCATCACCAGCCGCCAGGCCATCGCCGACAGCTCCTGCGCCTCGTCGACGATCACGTGCCCGTAGGTCCACTCCCGGTCCGCGGCGGCGCGGTCGGCGGTCGACTCGTAGGTCCGCACCTGCATGCGCTCGGCGAGCCGGTCCGCGTCGACGATGTCCGTGGCGCGCAGCAGCTCCGGGTCCAGGTCCTCCTCGAGGTCCAGCACGTCGAGCACGCCCTGGGCGTACTCGACCTCCTCGCGCAGCGCGGCCTGCTCGGCCGCGCGGGCCGCCGACCCGTCGTCGCCCAGGAGCTCGGCGGCCTCGTCGAGCAGCGGGACGTCCGCGGGGGTCCACCGCAGGTCGGCCGGGACGTCCGCGCCGGGGGCGGGCCGCTCGAGCAGCGCCCGGTCCTCGGCCGGGATCCGGCGGGCGATCGAGTTGAGCCTGCGGCGGTCGGCGAACAGGTCGGTGAGCAGCTGCTCCGGGGTGAGCGTGGGCCAGAGCGCGTCGAGCTCGCGGGCGACGGCCGGGTCCTCGGCCAGCTCCTCACGGATGTCCTCGACGTCGAGCCTGCCCAGCAGGTTCCGGCCGCCGAGGGTCTGCGCGACCTGCTGGGCGAGCAGCCGCAGCGCCTCCGTGCGGAAGGTGCGCCTGGCCTCGTTGTGCGGCTTGCGGGAGCGCCGGGCGCGCGACCGCGCCTGGTTGACGATCTCCCGGTCGAGGCGCACCGGCTGCTGCTCGACCACGAGCTCGATCGCCCGGCGCGGCAGCTGCTGGCGGTCGCGCACCGCCGCGGCGACCACGGCGGCCATCTCCGGGCGGCCCTTCACCTCGGCGGTGCGGGCGTCCTCGTGCCGGCGGGCGTGCAGGCCCGGGAACAGCTCCGCCGGGGTGGCGAGCACGACCGAGGTCTCGCCCAGCGACGGCAGGACCTGCCCGATGTAGCGCAGGAAGGTCGGGTTCGGGCCGATCACCAGCACGCCGCGGCGGGCCAGCCGGTCCCGGTGCGTGTAGAGCAGGTACGCGGCGCGGTGTAGCGCGACCGCGGTCTTGCCCGTGCCCGGACCGCCCTGCACCACCAGCACACCCGACGGCTTCGAGCGGATGATCCGGTCCTGCTCGGCCTGGATGGTGGCGACGATGTCGCCCATGCGGCCCGTGCGCGCCTCGCTGACCGCGGCCATCAGTGCGGCCTCGCCGGCCAGCCCCGTGCTCGACCGGTGCGCCGAGGCATCCGTGAGGTCGAGCACCTCGTCGTCGATCGCGACGACCGTGCGGCCCCGGGTGCGCAGGTGCCGGCGCCGGCGCATGCCCTCGGGGTTCGCGGCGGTGGCGGTGTAGAAGGGCTGCGCGGCGGGGGCACGCCAGTCCATCAGCAGCGGCTCGTACTCGTGCTCCTCGTCGAGCAGGCCGAGCCGGCCGATGTAGCGGACCTCCCCGGTCTCCGCGTCGAGCCGGCCGAACGCCAGCCCGTGCTCCGCGGCCCGCAGCGCGGCGAGCCGGTCCGTGTACATGGCGGCGGCGGCGTCGCGCTCGGTCAGTGCCTGCGGCGTGCCCACGGTCTCGCCGTGCAGCACGTCGGCCAGCCGGCGCGCGGTGTCCCGGCGGCGCTCGTCGAGCCGCTCGTAGAGCATCGCGACGTACGCGCGCTCGTGCTCGAGCGGCTTCTCGTCCGTGGCGGGTTCGGAGGTCGGCACCTGCTCAGATGTCCTTCGCGGGAGTGACGGATCGGCCGGTCGACCCGGTCGTCCCTCGATCTGTCCATGTGGCGCGCCGGCGGCGCGGCCGACGTCCTCGTCGTCCCTCGTCGCCCGACGGCGCGGCAGTCCAACCTACCAGCGATCTCGCGCGGGTTCCGCCCGCATTTCCGCACCGGTGCCCCGTCCGGGGGGTGCCCGGCGCCCGCGTTTCCGGATCGGGGCGGTCGGGTAGATCCGTGCGTGGCGCCGGACACCAGAGCCAGCAGAGACCGGACGCCGGGACGTCGTGGCTGACCGCGACCCGGCCCCCGAGCAGGCCCCCGACCAGAACGGGCGGGCGGCCGACTCCGAGTACGCGCACCTCGCCCCGCTGTTCGAGAAGTTCGTGGCGCTCCCCGCCGGCCACCCGGAGCGCGACGCGCTGCGCACCGAGCTGGTCACCGGCCACCTCCCGGTGGTGCAGCACATCGCACGGCGCTTCGCCAACCGCGGCGAGCCGGTCGACGACCTGGAGCAGGCCGGGACCGTCGGGTTGATCAACGCGGTGGACCGGTTCGACCCGGAGCGCGGCGTCGACTTCCTGTCCTACGCGATCCCCACGATCACCGGCGAGGTGCGCCGGCACTTCCGCGACCGCACCTGGGCGATGCGGGTGCCCCGGCGGCTCAAGGAGATGCAGAGCTCCATCAACGGCGCCATCGGGCCGCTGTCGCAGGAGCTGGGGCGCGCCCCGAAGCCCTCGGAGATCGCGGAGCGGCTCGGCCTGTCCGCCGAGGAGGTGCTGGAGGGGCTCGACGCGCAGCAGGCCTACCGCGGCCCGTCGCTCGACGAGCTGGTGGCCGGGGCGGACTCCCCCCTCGCGGACACCCTGGGCGAGGCCGACGCGGAGCTGGACAAGGTCGAGTACCGGCAGACCCTCGCCCCGTTGCTCGACGAGCTGCCCGCGCGCGAGCGCACCATCCTGGTGCTGCGCTTCTTCGGCAACAAGACGCAGACGCAGATCGCCGACCAGATCGGGATCTCGCAGATGCACGTGTCCCGGCTGCTGGCCCGCACGCTCGCGCAGCTGAGGCAGCGGATGAGCGAGGAGTAGCCCGCGGGGCTCAGCCCCTGATCAGCCGCACGACCGCCCGCTCCACCGCCGCCCGGCTCCGGTCGTCCGTGAGGTCCGGGGTCTCCAGCCGCTTCAACGCCACGAGCACCGTGCGGCCCTCCTCGAACTGCTCCACCACGCGCGGGTCCACGTAGGAGTTCTTCGCGACCGTCGGGGTGTTGCCGAGGTGGTCGGACACGGTGGTGATGGCGTGCCGCACCAACCGGGCCCGCGCCCGCTTGGCCGACGGCACGCGGCCCTCCTCGGCGACCGCCCCGGCGAGGGTCACCGCGGCGAGCACGGTGGCGTTCCAGGTGCGCAGGTCCTTGCAGGTGAACCGGTCCCCCGCCAGCTCCTTCACCGCGTTGTTGAGGTCCTCGGAGCGCACGTCGTGCCAGCTCGTCCGGTTCAGCCGGTAGGCCAGCAGGTCCTCGCCGCCACCCTTGCGCCGCAGCAACCCGTTGACCAGCCGGTGCAGCAGCGGGTCGCGCAGGTCGAGCTTGCGCGGCACCCCGCCCTTGGCCGGGTAGTCGAAGTGGATCAGGCCCCGGCGCAGCGTGACGTGCTCGCGGCGCAGGGTGGCCAGGCCGAAGGTGCCGGACTCGTCGTGGTCGTCGCCGTCGTGCCCGCAGTTGTCCGAGCCGTCGTCGCCGCAGCTCGGGGCGTACTGCTCGCCGCCGGCCCGGAACACCCCGATGTCGAGCATCCGCACCGCCCCGGCGAGCACCCGCTCGCGGTGCAGCCCGGAGGCCTCCAGCCGCGTGGTGATCTCCCCGCGGACGTCGGCCAGCTTGAGCCCCAGGGAGAGCACGCGGTCGTGCTTCTCCTGGTCGCGGGCCCGGCGCCAGTCGTCGTGGTAGCGGTACTGCCGGCGGCCGGCGTCGTCCGTCCCGACGGCCTGGATGTGGCCGCGGGGGTCGGGCGAGATCCAGACGTCCCGCCACGCCGGCGGGATGACCAGGCTCTTGATCCGCGCGATCTCCGCCCGGTCCTCGATCCGGCCGCCGTCCGGGGCGAGGAACACCCAACCCCGCCCGGAGCGGCGCCGCCCGTACCCCGGGGTCGCGGGGTCGGAGCGGACGAGCCCGGCAGGGGCGTCGGCTGCTGCTGCGGTCACGGGCGGGAGATACCCCGGCCGCCCCCGCGCAATCCCCCGGCGGAGCGAACCTCGCGGCGACCGCCCGGGCGGGGCTCAGCTCCCGTGGTGGCGCTGGCGCGGCGCGCGGCCGTACGGCTGCTCCACCGGGTCCACCGGCGGCGGCGGCGGCAGCGGCCGCACCTGCGGGTCCTCGGCCAGCGCGACCGGCTCGCCGTGGTGGCGCAGCCGCATCGGCGGACCGCTGACCAGCCGGTACTCCACGTCGTCCTGGGTGATCGTGACCCGGATGTGCCGGCCCTGCCAGCGCAGCCCGAACGAGATGCGGGTGAGCGCGGCGGGCAGCACCGGCGCGAAGGCCAGGCCGGTCGCGTCGCACGTCATGCCGCCGAGCCCCGTCGTGATCGCCACCCAGGTGCCGGCCATGGACGCGATGTGCATGCCGTGGTCGGTGTTCCCGGCCAGGTTGTTGAGGTCGATCAGCGCGGCCTCGGCCAGGTAGTCGTAGGCCAGGTCCAGGTGCCCGGTGCGCGCGGCCACCATCGACTGGGTGCACGCCGACAGCGACGAGTCCCGCACCGTGATCGCCTCGTAGTAGGCGAAGTTGCGGCGCATCTGCTCGGGGGTGAACGCGTCGGGCCGCAGCTGCATCGCCAGCACCAGGTCGGCCTGCTTGATCACCTGCTTGCGGTACAGGTCGAAGTACGGGTAGTGCAGCAGCAGCGGGTAGGTGTCGGCCGGGGTGTTCTCGAAGTCCCACACCTTGTGCTTGGTGAAGCCCTCGGACTGCGGGTGCACGCGCAGCTCGTCGTCGTACGGGATGCGCATCGAGTTCGCGGCGTCGCGCCAGCTGGCCATCTCCTCGGAGTTGACGCCCAGCTTGGCCGCGCTGCGCGGGTGCTTGGCGGCGACCTCGGCGGCGTAGCGCAGGTTCAGCTGCGCCATCAGGTTCGTGTAGACGTTGTTGTCCACGATGGCCGAGTACTCGTCCGGCCCGGTCACACCGTCGATGCGGAACTCGCCGGCGGAGTCGTGGTGGCCCAGCGAGCGCCACAGCCGGGCGGTGGCGACCAGGATCTCCAGGCCCACCTCGAGCTCGAAGTTCGTGTCGCCGGTCGCGGCGACGTGCCGGCGGACGGCGTCGGCGATGTCGGCGTTGATGTGGAAGGCCGCGGTGCCGGCGGGCCAGTAGCCGGAGCACTCCTCGCCGCGGATGGTGCGCCACGGGTAGGCCGCCCCGTCCAGCCCGAGCTGCTGGGCGCGCTCGAAGGCCTGCGGCAGGATCGACTGCCGCCAGCGCAGCGCGTCCGCCGCGGCGTCCGGCGCGAGGAAGGACAGCACCTGCAGGCAGAAGGTCTCGGTGTCCCAGAAGGTGTGGCCGTCGTACCCGTCGGCGGTGAGGCCCTTCGCCGAGATGCACCGCCGCTCGGCGCGGGCGCCGGCCTGCAGCACGTGGAAGGTGGCCAGCCGGACGGCCTGCTGCAGCTCCGCGTCGCCGTCGATCTCGACGTCCGCGGTCTCCCAGAAGTCCTCGAGGTAGTCGGCCTGCTCGCGGAGCAGCCCGTCCCAGCCGGTGTAGCGGGCGGCGGCCAGCGCCGCCCGCACCTGGTCGTAGACCGCCGGCAGGCTGCGCTGCGACGACCAGCCGTAGGACAGGTACTTGACGACCTTGAGCGTCTCCCCCGGCTGGACCCGCCCGATGACGGTGGTGCTGCCGGCGTCCTCGGTGGCGTCCGAGGTGATCTTGATGCCCTCGGGCCCGTGCACCTCGTGGTCCATCGCCGCGGCCACGCGCAGCCCGGACTTGCGGGTGCTGTGCACGAGCGTGGCCCCGGCCTCGTCGGCGCGGAACATCTCGGACTGCAGCGCGTTGGTGAGCGCGGCCTCCAGGCGCGGGTCGTCCGCGCCCCGCGCGGGCAGCTGCTCGTTGGCCACCAGCTCGGACTGCACGACGAGCAGCGCGGCCTCGTCGAGCACCTCGACCTCGTAGCAGATCGCGGCGATGGCCCGCTGGGTCAGCGACACCAGCCGGGTGCTGCGCACCCGCACCACGCGCCCGGCCGGGGACTCCCACTCCACCTCGCGGTGCAGCGTGCCGGCGCGCAGGTCGAGCACCCGCTCGTGCCGGCGGAGCTTGCCGTAGCGCAGGTCGAAGGGCTCGTCGTCGACCAGCAGCCGGATCAGCTTGCCGTTGGTGACGTTGATGATCGTCTGCCCGGACTCCGGGTAGCCGTAGCCGCCCTCGGCGTAGGGCAGCGGCCGGACCTCGTAGAAGGAGTTCAGGTAGGTCCCGGGCAGGTGGTGCGGATCGCCCTCGTCGAGGTTGCCGCGCAGCCCGATGTGGCCGTTGGAGAGCGCGAAGACGGACTCCGTCTGCCCCATCGCGGCGATGTCGAGCGTCGGCTCCCGCACGACCCAGGGCTCGACCGCGAAGGTGCGGCCCGCGTCCGGCTTCACCACTGGTCCTCCAACAGCTCGGAGAGGTCGGACACCACCACGTCGGCGCCGTGCTCGCGCAGCTTCTCGGCCTGCCCGAGCCGGTCGACGCCGACGACCCGGCCGAACCCGCCCGCCCGGCCCGCCTCGACCCCGGCCAGCGCGTCCTCGTAGACGACCGCTTCGGTCGGCGGGACGTCCAGGTCCTGCGCGGCGGCGAGGAAGGTGTCCGGCTTCGGCTTGCCCGGCAGGTGGCGCGCCCGCGCGACCACGCCGTCGACCCGGTGGTCGATGAGGTCGGACAGCCCGGCGACGTCGAGCACCTGCTCCGCGTTGGCCGACGAGGACACCACCGCCACCTTCAGCCCCGCCGCCCGCACGGCCTCCAGGTACGGCCGCGAGGCCGGGTAGACGTCGACGCCCCTCTCCTGCAGCACGACCTGCACCAGGTCGTTCTTCCGGGTGGACAGGCCCCACAGCGTCTCGGCGTCGGGCGGGTCGTCCGGGGTGCCGTCGGGCAGCGTGATCCCGCGCGAGGCGAGGAAGCTGCGGGTGCCCTCCAGCCGCGGCTTGCCGTCCACGTAGGGCCCGTAGTCGGCGGCGACGTCGAAGGGCCGGTAGCCGGGGCCCTCCCGCTTCGCGAGGTACTCGTCGAACATCGTCTTCCACGAGGCCGCGTGCACGCTGGCGGTGTCGGTCAGCACACCGTCCAGGTCGAACAGACAGGCGCGTGCGCCGGCGGGGAGTCCGAGCATGCGCGGAACCGTAGCGTCCTCCTGATCGCCCGCCCAGACCGGCGCCGCCCCGTCACCGCTGCCCGGAGAGATCGTCACACACCGTTCACACGGCGGGGTGGTCTCAGCCGGTGCAGGCCGCGGGAGCCGGCAGCCGCAGCCTGCGTTCGCCGTGTCCCCGGTCGCGCACGACGACCTCGGCGCCGCCCCCGCCGTCCGGCCCGACGTGCACCGTGACCGCACCGCCCTCCGGGCGCGGCTCGATGTGCTGCTGGACCGTCTCGCGGACGAGGACCAGCACCTGCAGCGGGGCGACGGCCAGGTCGCCGAGCTGTCCGGTGAGCCGGTCGTCGACCGTCACCTCCGTCTCGAGGCGGCGGCCGAACCGGGCCTGCTCGATCGCAAGGTAGGCGCGCACGGCGGCCAGCTCGTCCGCCAGCGGGATCTCCGGGGTGCCCACCCGGTCCGCGGTGCGGCTCAGGTCGGCGAAGCCGAGCAGCAGGTCGCGGGCCTGCGCCGGGTCCGTGCGCATCAGGGCGGCGATGGTGTTGAACGCGTTGTAGACGAAGTGCTGCTCGAGGCTGCGGTTCAGCGAGCTCGCCGGGGCGGGCGGTGTCACCACGGGCGAGTCGGGCACCGGCGGGAGCGCGGCCGGTTCCGGGTCCGGCGGCGCGGGTGCGGGCGCGGGTCCGGTGGGCCGGCCGTGCTCGTGGGGCGTGCGGACGCGTTCGCCGCGGCGGGCGGGCCCCCAGACCTGGGTGCCGTCCTCGGCGGGTGCGGCACCGTCGCGGTCCCAGGGCGTGCCGGCCCAGTCCTCCGGTGCGACCTCGCCGGGGCGCAGGACGCCCCGCCACACGGGCAGCCGCAGGTGGTTGCCGCGGGTCCAGCCCTGGTACTCCGCCTGTCCGACGAGCCGGGGCACGACCCAGCGCGCGTCGTCCGCCACCGCCTCGGGCACGGCGCCCGGGCCGCCGGCCACGAACGCCGGCACCTGCGCGTTCAGGGTCCGCAGCAGCTCGCCGATCTCCCGCCGGGCGGCCCCCGATCCGATGCCGACGCGGCCGACGTACCGCAGCGGCCCGAGCGGCTCCCCCGGCCCGGGCGGGGTCTCCGGGATGCCCAGCAGCAGCGCCCCGACCCGGCCCGGCCGGTTCCGCTCGGCCGGCATCCAGCCCCCGACGACGACTGGGCGCGCGCGGCGCAGCGGCACCCGCAACCAGTCCCGGGTGCGCCGGCCGGCCCTGTACGCGGCGTCGACCCGCTTGAGGTGCAGCCCGTCGAGACCGAAGCGCTCGGCGGCCTCCATGACGAACCCCGCCTCCGACGCGGGGTGCGAGGGCGGCACCAGCACGTGCGGCCCGGCGATGTCCAGGCCCTCCAGGAGCCGCCGCCGCTCGGCGTAGGGCCGCCGGAGCAGCGGGCGGCCGTCCAGCCAGAGCAGGTCGGTGACCACGAACCCGACGGGCACCCGGGCGCGCAGCGACTCCGAGGGCGTCACGGTCGAGGTGCGGCGCATCAGCGGGCGCCGGCTGGGCCGGCCGGCGTCGTCCAGGGCGACGACCACGCCGTCGAGCACCATGCCGGACCCGCGCACCCGCTCGCCGAGCACGGCGAGCTCCGGGAAGCTGCGGGTCACGCTCCGGGCGGTCGAGGACAGCAGCCGGACGTGGCCGGGGCGGACGTAGGCGACGCAGCGGAAGCCCACCCAGGCGAACTCGACCGCCCAGTCGCCCCGCTCGCCGTCGGCCAGGTCCCCCTGCGCGGGGAGCATCGGCGGGACGACGTCGGGCATGCCGCCGCCCGCTCCCCGCCCTGTCACGGATCCCACGGTAAACGGCCGAACGGGCGAAGTGTCACCTGATCGGCCCTACGGCGGTGGCAGCGCGCCCAGGGAACGGCGATCTGCGGCGGATGGTGGTGTGCGTGCCGGGGGCGGCCGGGCAGGTCGGCCCGCGCGGACGGACTCGTGGACAATCGGCGGCATCATGACCGCCACCTCCGCCGCGCTGCTCACCGACCGCCTCCCCGTGGGCGAGGATCCGGACGCCCTGGTCGAGGTGTTCGCGGACTGGGCCTTCGAGGAGCGGGGCCTCTCGCTCTACCCGGCCCAGGAGGAGGCGCTGCTGGAGATCGCGACCGGCGGCAACGTCATCCTCTCCACCCCCACCGGGTCCGGGAAGTCGCTCGTCGCGATCGCGGCGCACGCCGCCGCGCTCGCCCGCGGGGCCCGCACCTTCTACACCGCGCCGATCAAGGCGCTGGTCAGCGAGAAGTTCTTCGACCTCATCGAGGTGTTCGGCGCGGACAAGGTCGGCATGCTGACCGGCGACGCCGCGGTGAACGAGGGCGCGGAGATCATCTGCTGCACCGCGGAGATCCTGGCCAACATCGCGCTGCGCCAGGGCGCGAAGGCGGACGTCGGGTCGGTCGTGATGGACGAGTTCCACTTCTACGCCGACCCGGACCGCGGCTGGGCCTGGCAGGTGCCGCTGGTCGAACTGCCCCAGGCGCAGTTCCTGCTGATGAGCGCCACGCTGGGCGACACCTCTTTCTTCCGGGACGACCTCACCCGGCGCACGGGCCGGGCCACCCGGGAGATCACCTCCGTCGAGCGGCCCGTCCCGCTGCACTACCGGTACGTCCTCACCCCGCTGCACGAGACGATCACGGAGCTGCTCGAGACGCACGAGGCGCCGGTCTACGTCGTGCACTTCACCCAGCAGTCGGCGGTCGAGCGGGCGCAGGCGCTGATGAGCGTCAACGTCACCTCGAAGGAGGAGAAGGCCGCGATCGCCGAGCTGATCGGCGACTTCCGGTTCACCGCCGGGTTCGGCAGGACGCTCTCCCGGCTGGTCCGGCACGGGATCGGTGTGCACCACGCCGGGATGCTGCCCCGCTACCGCCGGCTCGTGGAGACCCTCGCCCAGGCCGGCCTGCTCAAGGTCATCTGCGGCACGGACACCCTCGGCGTCGGGATCAACGTGCCGATCCGGACGGTGCTGTTCACGGGCCTGTCGAAGTACGACGGCCGGCGCACCCGCCCGCTCAAGGCGCGCGAGTTCCACCAGATCGCCGGGCGCGCCGGGCGGGCGGGCTACGACACCGTCGGCACGGTCGTCGCCGAGGCGCCCGAGCACGAGATCGAGAACCACAAGGCCCTGCAGAAGGCCGGCGACGACCCGAAGAAGCGCCGCCGGGTGGTGCGCAAGCAGCCGCCGGAGGGCTTCGTCGGCTGGTCGCAGACCTCCTTCGAGAAGCTGCAGGCGGCCCAGCCCGAGCCGCTCACCAGCCATTTCCGCGTCACGCACGCGATGCTGCTGAACGTGATCTCCCGGCCCGGGGACGCGTTCACCGCGATGCGGCACCTGCTCGAGGACAACCACGAGCCGCGCTCCCGGCAGCGCAGGCACATCCTGCGCGCCATCGCGATCTACCGGGCGCTGCTCGCCGCGGGTGTGGTGGAGAAGCTCGACCGGCCGGACGCCGAGGGCCGCACCGTCCGGCTCGTCGGCGACCTCCAGCTGGACTTCGCGCTCAACCAGCCGCTCTCGCCCTTCGCACTGGCCGCGTTCGACCTGCTCGACCGGGAGTCGCCGTCGTACGCGCACGACGTCGTCTCGGTGGTGGAGGCGACGCTCGACGACCCCCGCCCCGTGCTCCATGCGCAGGAGAACAAGGCCAAGGGCGAGGCCGTCGCGGCGATGAAGGCCGAGGGCATCGAGTACGAGGAGCGGATGACGCTGCTCGAGGACGTCTCGTACCCCAAGCCGCTCGAGGAGCTGCTGGTCGGGGCGCTGGAGACCTACCGGCGCGGGGCGCCGTGGGTGGAGGACGCCCGGCTCTCGCCCAAGTCCGTGGTGCGGGACATGTCCGAGCGGGCCATGACCTTCCACGAGTACGTGGCCTTCTACCAGCTGGCCCGGTCCGAGGGTCTGGTCCTGCGGTACCTGGCGGACTGCTACCGGGCGCTGCGGCAGACCGTGCCCGAGCACGCGCGCACGGACGAGCTGACCGACCTCATCGAGTGGCTCGGCGAGCTGGTCCGGCAGGTCGACTCCAGCCTGCTCGACGAGTGGGAGAAGCTCGCCGCCGGCGGTGGGGTCGAGGACGAGTCCGCGCCGCCGTCGCTCGACCCTGCCGATCTCTCCGGGCGCCCGGCCGGTGTCACCCGCAACGCCCGCGCCTTCCGCGTCCTGGTCCGCAACGCGCTGTTCCGCCGCGTGGAGCTGGCGTCCCTGCAGCGCTGGGACCTGCTCGGCGAGCTGGACAAGGAGGCGGGCTGGACCGCGGAGCGCTGGCGCGAGGCCTTCCGGCCCTTCTTCGACCTGCACGGCTTGGGCGGCGTCGGGATCGGGCCGGACGCCCGCGGCCCCAAGATGATCGACATCGTCGAGGAGCCGGAGCGCTGGCTGGTCCGTCAGGTCGTCGACGACCCCGAGGACGACCACGACTGGGCCATCACCGCCGAGGTCGACCTCGCCGCCTCGGACGAGGCGGGCGAGGCCGTCGTGTGGATCACCGGCTTCGGCGACTCCTGACCGACCGGGCGAGCGGCACGTCCGCTCCTCAGGTGTGAGCGGACGTGGCGTCCGCTCCCACCGCCAGGGACGCGAGCAGCTCGAGGACGTGCCGGTAGGTCCGGTCGGTCGCCCGCGTCATGCCGAGCTCGCAGGTGCGGTTGCAGGACACGTGGGCGGTCGCGTCCCGCGCACGGACCTCCGCGGCCTCCCGCGCGGTGGCCGAGGCGGTCAGCTCCGGGTGGAGCAGGCCGCGGTCGCCGGCGAAGGCGCAGCAGCCCCACTCGTCCGGGACGTGCACCTCGTCGGCCACCTCGCGGGCGAGGGCGAGCAGTGCGGGATCGAGCTGCATCCGCACGGACGAGCAGGTCGGGTGCACGGACACGGACGGCACCTTCGCGTGCTCGCCCAGCCGTGGGAGCACCTCGTCGAGCACGAACCGCATGGCGTCGACGACCCGGATCCCCGTGTCCGCGAAGAGCCCCTGGAAGCCCTCGCTGCAGGACGAGGCGTCGCTGATCACCGGCAGCGCGCCGTTCCGGGTCGCCGCCAGGACAACCGGGCGGACCCGCTCCCGCATCGCCGCGTACCCGTCGGGCAGGCCCTTGGACGACCACGGCGTCCCGCAGCACAGCGCGTCGATGCCCTCCGGCACCAGCAGTGCGACCCCGGCCGCCCGGCAGAGCGCCTCGACGCTCGCCTGCACCCCCGGACCCACGGGGTCTCCCGCGAGGTCTCCGGCGGGACCGAACATCGTGTTCACGCAGGACGGGAGATAGACCGCGGCCGGCGCCCCCGTCGGCGCCGGTCTGGCCCGGCGAGGTCCGCCGCCCGGTAGCTCGGAGGACCACAGCGGCACGTGCTCCGCGCCGGCCACGGCCCGGGCCGCGCGATTGACCGCGGTGACGGCGGGATCGACGGCCTCGGGCGCCTTCGCCAGGGCCGTGAGCGCGAGCGAGCCGCCCCGGGTGACCGCACCCCAGTGCTTCGCCGCCGTGGTCCAGGCCGCGGCGGTCGCCTTCGGCTGCTCCCGCCGGCGGTGCTTCTTCACCAGGTCCCCGGTGTTGATCAGCACCGGGCAGGCGGTCTGGCACATCCCGTCCACGGCGCAGGTCTGCACCGACTGGTACTCGTAGTCCGCGCGGATCCGCTCGACGAGCGCGTCGTCGCCGGCGAGCTCCGCCCCGCGGATCGACCGCCAGGCCGCGATCCGCTGCCGGGGCGTGAGCGTGAGGTCGCGGCTCGGGCACACCGGCTCGCAGAACCCGCAGGCCGTGCAGCGGTCGACCTCCGGGTCCACCTCCGGGTTCAGCTTGATGTGCTTGAGGTGCAGCTCCGGGTCGTCGCTGAGCACCACGCCCGGGTTGAGCACGCCGTGCGGGTCGACGAGCCGCTTGATCTCCTGCATCACCGCGTACAGCTCGTCGCCGTACTGGCGGCGGACGTACGGCGCCATGACCCGCCCGGTGCCGTGCTCGGCCTTGAGCGAGCCGCCGTGGCCGAGGACGAGGTCGACCATGTCCTCGGTGAAGTCGCGGTACCGGCCGAGCTGCTCGTCCGTCTCGAAGCGGTCGGTGAGCATGAAGTGGATGTTGCCGTCCTTGGCGTGCCCGAAGACCACGCTGTCGCGGTAGGCGTACCGGTCGAACAGCACCGCCAGCTCCCGGCAGGTCTCCGCCAGGGCCGGCACGGGGACGACGACGTCCTCCAGCAGCGCCGTGCTCCCCGGCGGCCGGGCGCCGGCGACCGAGGAGTAGAGGCCCTTGCGCAGCTTCCACAGCGGACCCCGCACGCCGGGGTCGGTGGACAGCCGCACCGGCTCGGCGGTGCGGAGGGTGGCGAGCGTCGGCCCGGCGGCGGCGACCCGCTCGGCCAGCTCGGCCTCCTCGGTGGCCTGGTACTCGAGCAGCAGCGCGGCCTGGGCGTCGACCGCGATCCGGGCGACCTCCGGCGGGCAGTCCGCGAAGGACTGGCCGACGCGCAGCGAGGTGGCGTCCATCAGCTCCAGGGTCGCCGCGTCCGTGGCGACGAGGGCGGGCAGCGCCTCGCTGGCCGCGACCAGGTCGTCGAACACGAGCAGGGCGGAGGAGATCTTCGTCCGCAACGGGACCGTCCGGAACACCGCGGACGCGACGAACGCCAGCGTGCCCTCGCTGCCGACCAGCAGATGGGTCAGGATCGCGGCCGGGGTGTCGTGGTCGAGCAGTGCGTTGAGCCCGTAGCCCATGGTGTTCTTCATCGCGAACTGCCGCTCGATCGTCGCCACCGACGCCGGGTTCGCGAGCACCCGGTCCCGCAGCTCCAGCAGGCCCTTCGCCAGGTCCGGCTCGAGGGCGCGCAGCCGCTCGTCGGCGTCCCGGGCGCCGGTGTCGATCACGGTGCCCGACGGCAGCACGGCGACCACGGACTCCAGCGTCCGGTAGCTGTTCTCCACGGTGCCGCAGGCCATGCCGCTGGCGTTGTTGGCCAGGACGCCACCGACGGTGCACGCCGCCTCGCTGGCCGGGTCGGGGCCGAAGCGGCGGCCGTGGCGGGCCAGGCGGGCGTTGAGCTGGCGGACCGTGACGCCCGGTTGCACGCGCACCCGCAGCCCGTCGTCCAGGATCTCGACCTCGCGGAAGTGCGTGCGGGTGTCGACGAGCAGCTGGTCGGTGACCGCCTGCCCGGACAGGCTGGTCCCGCCGGAGCGGAAGGTCAGCGGGACCCCCGTGCGGTGGCTCAGCGCGAGCAACCGGCCGACCTCGGGCGCGCCGCGCGGCACGACGACCGCGGTCGGCAGCAGGTGGAAGTGCGAGGCGTCGTGGGCCTGTGCGTGGCGGGCGAGCTCGTCGTCGCGGAGCTGCTCCGTGGTGGTCACGCAGGCCCGCAGCTCGCGCAGCAGCGCGTCACGGGACATCAGGGCACCATGCCATCCGGCACCCCGGACTGCCGCTCCACCAACCCGGTGAACACGGCAGGCCGGGGCGCCGGTCCGGGTCAGCCGAGCGGGCTGCGCGGGAGCAGACGGTCCGCGATGATCTTCTGCTGGATCTCGCTGGTGCCCTCGAAGATCGTGGTGAGCCGGGCGTCGCGCCAGTAGCGCTCGACCCGGTGCTCGGTGGTGTAGCCGTTGCCGCCGTGCAGCTGGATCCCGTCGCCCGTGACCTCCGCGGCCATCTCGGTGGCCAGCAGCTTCACCATCGCCGCCTCGCGCTCGCACGGTTCGCCCTGGTCCAGCCGGTGCGCGACGTGCTGGTAGAAGGACCGGGCCTGCTCGACCTTCGCGGCCATGGTGGCGAGCTTGAACCGGACGGCCTGGAAGTCGCCGATGGGGTGCTCGAACTGCTCGCGTTCCTGCAGGTAGACGATGCAGTCCTCGACGGCGCCCCGGGCCAGTCCGACCGCGCGGGCCGCGGTGTGCACGCGGGCGATGTTGAGCCACTGCTGGGTGTCGGCGAACCCCTGGTCCCCGGACGCGAGCTGGTTGCCCGCCGGGACCCGCAGGCCGTCGAACTCGAGGTCCCAGGTGACGAACCCGTGGTAGCCGATCTTGTCGATGGGCCGGCCGGTGACGCCCTCCGGGAAGGAGTCGCGTTCCTTCTCGACGACGACGGTCGCCAGGCCCGCCGAGCGCCGCTCCCCCGGCTGCGGGTCCTCGGTGCGCACCAGCACCTGGATGAAGTCGGCGGCCTTGGCGTTGCCGGTCCAGCGCTTGCGCCCGGTGATCACGAAGTCGTCGCCGTCCCGGACCGCCCGCGTGGCGACGGCGGCGAGGTCCGATCCGGCGTCCGGCTCGGACAGGGCGATGGCCCCGATCCAGGTGCCGGCGGCGCTGCGGCGCAGCAGCTCGGCCCGGCGGGACCCGTCGGCCACGCCGGTGCCGGCGCCCTGGGCGCGGGCGATGATGCTGCCGACGCTCATCCACCCGCGGGCGAGCTCCTCGGCGATCATGCAGTACTCGAAGGCGCCGAGCCCCAGGCCGCCGTGCTCGCGCGGCACGGTGATGCCGAAGTAGCCGAGCTCGGCCATCTCGTCGAGCAGCGAGCGCGGGATCTCGCCCTTGACCTTGTCCAGCTGGTCGGCGAGCGGCAGGACCCGCTCGGCCGCGAAGGCCCGCGCCTGCTCCTGCAGCTTCTCCCGCTCCGGGGTGTGGAACGGCGCCGGGACGACCGGGACGGGCGGGGCCAGGAAGTCGCTCATGCTGGAGTTCTGCCACACCGCGGCCGAGCGCGCCCGCCGGACCGGCCGCCCGGGCAGTCACCGGCGTTCCGGCACGACGATCGGCGATCCGCGGCTACAGTCCCCCGGTGGTCCGCTTCCTCCCGCTCGCCCGGCCGTGGTTCGGGCTGGTGGCGGCGTTCGCGCTGCTCGGCGTCGCGCTGCAGGGCGTGGCCACGGCGCTGGACCCGGCCCCGCACGCGTACTTCACGAGCACCGGCGCCCGGGTCGCCAACGTGTTCGCCTTCTTCACGATCCTCAGCAACCTGCTCGTCGGGGTCGCGCACGTGCTCCTGGCGGTCGACCCCCAGCGGGACTCCCCGGCGATGCGGGTCCTGCTGCTCGACGCCGTGGTGGGCATCGCGGTCACCGGCATCGTCTACAACCTGGTGCTGGCGCAGACCGCGGACCCGCGCGGCCTGCACCAGGTCGCGAACGTGCTCTGCCACATGGTCACGCCGCTGCTCGCCGTCGTCGGGTGGCTGCTGCTCGGGCCGCGCGGGCTGGTGGACCGGGAGGTCGTGCTGATCTCGGCGGGCTACCCGCTCGCCTGGCTGGCGTTCACGCTGGTGCGCGGCGCGATGATCGACTGGTACCCCTACCCGTTCGTGGACGTCGTCGCGCACGGGTACGCCCGGGTCGCGGTCAACTGCCTGGTCGTGGCCGTGTTGTTCGTCGGGTTGGGGTTCGGGGCGCTCGCCCTGGACCGTAGGCTGCCGGGGCTCGCCGCGCGCTGAGCCGGACCACGGTCGATCACGGGGAGGTGGGGTGGGAACCACCCGCGCGCAGGGGCGCCCGTCCCCGGCCCGTCGCACGGGGAGCTCGACGCTCCCGCCGTTCGGGCGCCGCCTGTTCCTCCTCGGGGCCACCGCCGCCACCGGCGTCCTCGCGGCGGGTGCCGCGTCCGGACCGGCGACCCGCGATCCCTTCACCCTCGGCGTCGCCTCGGGGGACCCCACGCCCGACGGCGTCGTGCTGTGGACGCGGCTCGCGCCGGAGCCCCTCGCCGCCGACGGCCGGGGCGGGATGCCCGCGCGGGTGGTGCCGGTGGAGTGGGAGATCGCCCGGGACGAGCGCTTCACCGCGGTCGAGCAGCGGGGCACGGTCGACGCCGTGCCCGAGTTCGCCCACGCGGTGCACGTCGAGGCGACCGGCCTGGCGCCGGGGCGCGAGTACTTCTACCGCTTCCGTGCGAACGGGTCCGTCTCCCCCGCGGGCCGCACCCGCACCGCTCCCCCGCCGGGCGCGCTCGGGCCGGCGCTGACCACCTGCGTCGCCTCGTGCGCGAACTACCCCATCGGGTACTTCACCGCCTACCGCCGGCTCGCCGAGGACGAGCCCGACCTCGTCCTGCATCTCGGCGACTACCAGTACGAGTACCCGACGCCCGAGCAGGCGGTCCGGTCCGTCGCCGGCCCCGAGACGACGGACCTGGCGGAGTACCGCCAGCGGTACGCGCAGTACCGGACCGACCCGGACCTGCGGGCCGCGCACGCGGTCGCGCCCTGGCTGGTGGTGTGGGACGACCACGAGGTCGACGACAACTGGGCCGGTGCCGAACCCGAGGACGGCCAGTCCCGGACGGCCTTCCTCGCCCGCCGCGCCGCCGCCTTCCGGGCCTACTACGAGAACATGCCGCTGCGCCGCACGTCCGTGCCGCGCGGCCCCGACATGCAGCTCTACCGGCGGGTCGAGTGGGGCGGGCTCGCCACCTTCCACCTCCTCGACACCCGCCAGTACCGGGACGACCAGGCGTGCGGCGACGGCCGGCGGGTCGACTGCACCGCCCGGCTCGACCCCGCCCGGTCGCTGCCCGGCGCGGCGCAGGAGCGGTGGCTCGCCGACGGCTTCCGCCGCTCGCGGGCGCGCTGGGACGTGCTGGGCCAGCAGGTCTTCTTCGCCCAGCGCGACCTCGACCCCGGTGCCCCGGAGCGGCTGGCGATGGACGGGTGGGACGGCTACGCCGCCTCCCGCGACCGGGTCACCCGCAGCTGGGTCGACGCCGGCGTGCGCAACCCCGTCGTCCTCACCGGGGACGTCCACACGCACTGGGCCAACGAGCTCAAGGCCGACTACCGGGACCCGGACTCGCCCGTCGTCGGCACCGAGCTCGTGTCCAGCTCGATCACCTCGAGCGGCGACGGCGACGCCTCGACCGACCACCCCGACCTGCACACCAACCCCCACCTGCGGTTCCGCAGCAACCGCCGGGGGTACGTGCGGGCCCGCTACGAGCCCGGGCGGCTGACCGCGGACTTCCGGGTGGTCGACGCCGTGACGCGGCCGGGCGCCCCGGTCCGCACGGCGGCGTCGTTCGTGGTGCCGGACCGCGAGCCCGGGCCGAACCGGGTGTAGGCGCCGGCCGACCTCACACCGCACCGTGCGCGGGAATGTCGCCACGGTCCGCCATGCTGTGTCCCGGTAGGACGACCGGCGGAGGGACGGGGCATGGCGATCACCCGAGGTTTCACCGGGCGCGGCCGGGCGTCGCGCGATCCGCGCCTGCCCCCGGGCCAGTACGACGCGAAGGACGACTGGCCGGTGCTCAACGCGGAGGCCACGCCGCGGATCGGCACCGACCGCTGGACCTTCACCGTCGAGGGCCTCGTCGACCGGCCCCGCAGCTGGACCTGGGACGAGATCCACGCCCTGCCGGCGTCGCGCTACTCCGGCGACATCCACTGCGTCACCACCTGGTCGAAGCTGGGCATGACGTTCGACGGCGTCTCGGTGGACACCCTGCTCGACGCGGTGGGCGTGCAGCCGGAGGCGAGGTTCGTGATGGCGACGGCCCACACCGGCTACACCACCAACCTGCCGCTGGCCGACGTGACCGGCGGCAGGGCGTGGGTGGTGTGGGAGGCGGACGGGCGGCCCCTGACCGTCGAGCACGGCGGCCCGGCGCGGCTGCTGGTGCCGCACCTGTACTTCTGGAAGAGCGCGAAGTGGGCCTCCGGGCTGCGCGTCATGGCCGAGGACGAGCAGGGCTTCTGGGAGCGCAACGGGTACCACGACCGCGGCGACCCCTGGCTCGAGCAGCGGTACCAGGGGGACTGATGGCGTCCTGGCAGACGGCGACGGTCCTCGACGTCCGGCGGGAGACGCCCACCGCGAAGACCTTCCGGCTCAAGCTCCCGGCCGCGTCGGGGCACATCGCCGGGCAGTACTACGTGGTGCGGCTGACCGCGGAGGACGGCTACACCGCCCAGCGGGACTACTCGGTGGCCTCGGTCCCGGGCACGGACGAGATCGACCTCACCGTCGAGCTGCTGCCCGGCGGCGAGGTGTCGGAGTTCCTGCACGAGGTCGTCGAGGCCGGCGACGAGCTGGAGGTCCGGGGCCCGATCGGGGGCTGGTTCGCCTGGCGCGGCGCGACCCCGGCGCTCGGGGTGGCGGGCGGGTCCGGGGTGGTGCCGCTGATGGCGATGCTGCGGTCCGCGCGGATCGCCGGGTCGGGCCTGTTCCGGCTGATCGTCTCGGCCCGCACCCCGGCCGCGCTCTACTACGGCGACGAGCTGCCGGGACCGGAGACCACGATCGTCTACACCCGTGAGGTGCCGCCGGGATACGCCCGGCCGCCGGGCCGGATCACGGCGGCGGACCTCGAGCCGCTGCTGCTGCCCGAGCAGACGGTCTTCGTGTGCGGCACGCCGCCCTTCTGCGACAGCGCGACGGACCTGCTCATCGGCCTCGGCGTCGCCACGGACCGGATCCGCGTGGAGCGCTTCGGCCCCTCGAGCTGACCGCCCGGACGCGCGAGTCGCGAGCCCCGCACCCGCGAGTCGCGCTCAGGCGCGCCGGTACATCTCGGCCGCGGCGCGGGAGAAGCCGTCGGGCACCCCGGCCGCGGCCAGTGCGGCCGCCGCCTCCTCCATCTCGGCGACCCACCGCCAGCCCTTCTCCTTCGCCCGCGCCGACACCGCGGCCAGCTCGGTGGGATAGTCGACGCCGGTGCGCGCCAGCTCCTCGCGCAGCGGACCGTCGACGCCGAGGCGGTGGGCGGCCTCGTCGAGCGCGAGCCAGATCGCCGGCAGCGCCTTGCTCTGCAACGCGAAGCAGGCCTTGAGCGCGCTGGCGGTGCCCAGCTCGGGCCCGAGGGTGCGGGCCGTGAAAGGGGTGCCGGCGAACAGCGCCTCGACGGTCGCCGCGCGCGGCCCGGAGAGCCACAGGACGGTGCTGCCCGCCTCCCACGCCGGCGGGCCGATCACCGCCCCGTCGACCACGACGTCGTCCGGGAAGAGCTCGCCGATCCCGGTGACGGTCGCCGGCGACACGGCGTTCGCGTCGACGTAGAGGGGCACGCGGTCCTGCCCGGCGACCGCCTCGGCCACCTGCTCGGCCACCTCGCGCGCCGCCCCGGGCGGGCAGACGGAGATCACGACGTGGGCGCGGCGGGCCAGCTCGCCGACGTCCGGCACCGCGACGAGGTCGGCCAGCTCGGCGCGCTTCGACGTGGCCTGCGAGCGGCCCGCGGCCGCCCAGATCACCGCGCCGGCCCGCGTCTTGAGGGCCGACCCGAGGGCGGCGCCCATGGCCCCCGGGTGCAGGATCCCGATCACGGGGCGGGCGGGCAGGCTCCGGTCGCTCACGTCGACCATCATCCGCCCGCGACGAGCCGGGCGCGCAGGTCCAGCAGGACGTCGAGCGCCCCGGGCACCACGTAGACCGCGAGCGCGAGGGTCCCGAGGGTCAGCAGCGGCGCGATCAGCAGCGCCTCCACCCGCCCGCCGGCCCGGAACCGCAGCGGCCGCGGGCTGCCGATCGGGTACCAGTGCCGGCCGCGGATCGGCAGCGGCCAGAGCAGCGGCGCCCCGGACTCGGTGACGGCGTCGCCCAGCGAGTGCACGAGCATCCCGAGCCCGATCGCGAGGCCGAGCCAGCCCGCCGTCCCCGCGGTGCCGCCCGGGAGCTGCTCCTCGGCCAGCCAGGTCAACCCGGCGGCGATCACCAGTGACGGCGGGCCGGGGACGAGGCCGTCGAGCCCCTTGATCGCCAGCGCCAGGCACACGAAGAGCACCCCGGCGGTGACCGGCGTGCCCCAGCGCGCGCTCGCGAGCCCGACGCCCGCGGCGAGGAACAGCGCCCCCGCGAGGGTGTGGGTGAGGCCGCGGTGGGTGCCGCGGCCGGTGTCCCGCGGGCCCCGGGTGAGCCGGAAGACCAGCGCCGACAGCGGCCGGACCGCGTGGGCGGCCAGCCAGGAGGCCCAGGAGAACCGGCGGCTGGCGGTCGACGACGGGTGGTCGAGGTCGGGCAGCAGCGCCGCCCCCGCGGTCACGCCGGCGAAGGTCAGGATCGTGCCCGCCGTCGGGGCCGTGCCCACCGCCTGCGGGGCGAGCCCCGCGACCGCGAGCCCGAGGGCCGCTCCGGACGTGGCGTGACTGACCCCGAGCACCCGGTGACCGTACGGTCGGCGGACCCGGCTTCCCGCGAGGCGCGCCGAGGGGGCAGGGTCGTGGGATGACCCTCTCCTTCGACGGCGCCGTCGCCGGGTGGTGCCAGCTCCCCTCCCCCGCCGCGGCCGAGATCGTCGGCTCCTCCGGCGTCGACCTCGTGTGCCTCGACGCCCAGCACGGTCTCCTCGGCGACGACTCCCTCCTCGCGTGCCTGCAGGCGCTCCGCGGCGTCCCCACCCTGGTCCGCGTGCCGCACAACGCCCCGGACCCGATCGCGCGGGCCCTCGACCGCGGAGCCGACGGCGTGATCGTGCCGCTGGTCGACTCCGCCGCCGAGGCCGCGGAGGCCGCCGCGGCGTGCGCCTACCCGCCGGCCGGCGTGCGCAGCTTCGGCCCGACCCGGGTGGGGTGGACGGGTGGCGACGTCCTCGAGCGGGGTCGCTGCGTGATCATGGTCGAGACCATGTCCGCGGTCGCGGACCTGGCGGCCATCCTGCAGGTCCCCGGCGTCGACGCGCTCTTCGTCGGCCCGTCGGACCTCTCGCTGAGCTCGGGCCGGGCCGCCGTCCCGCCGCTCGACGACGAGGGCTACCGCGACCTGCTCCGCTCGGTCACGGGGCCGTGCCGGGAGGCCGGGCTGCCGGTCGGGGTGTTCTGCGGGTCGCCCGGCTGGGCCGCGACCTACCGCGAGCTGGGTTTCACCTGGCTCACGCTGCCCTCGGAGGCGGGGTTGCTGCAGGGCGCGGTGGGCTCGGCCGTGGCGGCGCTCCGGCGCTGAGCCGACCGTGATCCTCGATCGTGGAGCGGCACGGTCGAATGCCGACCGCCCGCGTCCACGGCGGACGATCACGCCAGGGAGCGGTCAGCCGGGAGCCCCGTCCGCGATCCCGGCGAGACGCAGGCGGAGGGCGGCGGCGGAGGACTCGGGCTCGGCGGCGGGGGCGGCGAGGAACCGGGCGAGGTCGTCGCGGAGACCGTCGAGCCAGACCCGCAGGTCCGCGAGGTGGTAGAGGTCCGTGCCGAGGTCCGTGGGCCAGGCCAGGTCGGGCGGCGGGAGGGTCGGCGCGGTGAGGGCGGTGCGGTCCTGCCGGGCGAGCCCCAGGGCGACGTGCTCGAAGCGGGCGGCGACGTCGGCGGCGGCGAGGTCGAGCGGGCCGACGCAGCTGAGGAGCCGCCCGGTCGGGCACTCCCGGACCAGCGCCTCGGCGCCGCGGACCGCGTGGTGGCCGGCCACCAGCGTCGCCTGCCAGTCGACGACGCCGGGCCGCAGGTGCCGTTCGCTCTGGTAGAGCGCGTAGGAGGCCTCGGCGAGGCGGCCGGTGCGCCGGGCGCGGGGCAGCGCGTCGGCGGGCCGGGCGCCCTCGGCGACCACCCGGACCGTCTCGCGGACCACGCCCGCGGCGTCGGCCAGGAACTCGGCGGCGGCCCGGTGCAGCTCGCCGGTGCCGCCCCGCGGCCAGGCGATCAGCCCGATCACCACGCCGATCCCGGCGCCGACGACGACGTCGAGCAGCCGGGCCTCGGCCAGGTGCCAGTCCGCGGGACTGACCTGCGCGAACACCATGGAGATGACCAGGGTGAGGAGCGCCTGTGCCCAACCGGGGCCGAGCAGCGGACCGGCCGCGAAGCCGACGAGCATCAGGATCGGCAGCAGGACGGCGTAGGTCGTCGGCGGCACGCCCACCACGAGCAGGCCGGCCGCGACGAGGGCGCCGATCGTGGTGCCGACCAGGGCCGGGCGCAGCAGCGCCCGGGTCTCGGCCGCGGTGGTCCGCAGCACGGTGAGGATGGTGAGCAGCACCCAGAACCCGTGGGACAGGTCGAACAGCCCGGCGAGCAGCCGGGCCACGGCCAGCGCGGTGGCGAGCCGGAGCGCACCCTGGAAGGAGACCGAGCGCGGGGTGAGGTGTTCGCGCAGCCGGTGCCAGAGCAGCGCCCACTCCGGCTCGTGGGCGAACCAGAACGCGCCCGGGCGCGCGGAGGGCGGGGTCGGGTCGGGCGGGACGGGTGCGCCCGCGACCACCCGCAGGGCGGTGACCAGCGTCTTCGTCCACTCGCCGAGCTGCAGGGCCAGCGAGCCCGGGCGCAGCCGGTCCGGCGGGAGCCCGTCCGGCGGGGTGGCGGCGCGGGCCGCCCGGAACGCGCGGAGGGCGGCGGCGACCCGGTCGGTGTCGGGGACCTCGCCCTCGCCGCGCAGCCAGGCCGCGGCGGCCTCGACGCAGGAGGCGACCTGGCGCAGCAGGGCCGTGGCGGCGGGCAGGTCCGGGGCCGCCCGGTCGTCGGTCAGGGCGAGGTCGGCGACACGGCCGAGCAGCAGCCGGGTCGTCCCGGCCGCGGTGGCCAGGGCGTGGTCGCGGCGGCTCGCCGAGGCGGGGGCCTGACCGGGTGGCAGCGTGGAGGGCCGGAGGGCGTCGGCGGCGTCGACTGCATCGGGCAGGAGCGCCTCGAGCCGGTCCCGCCGGCCGCCGGACCAGGCGTCGGCCAGCGCACCCAGGCAGCCGGCGAGGCCGCCGACGGCCGCGGCCAGCCGGTCGGTGTACGGCGGTGGGCTCCGGTCCGGCCAGAGCACCAGCTCGGCGCCCGCCAGCAGCACGACGGCCAGCGCGAAGCCCGCGATGCGCCAGCCCAGCGCGCCCGGGTCGAACGGCGGGAAGCACGGCAGGATGTAGAGCAGCTGCGTGCCGGCGGCCAGCCCCACCAGCCGCGGCCCGCCGACGCCGACGTAGCTGACCACGAACCCGAGGACGAACATCCCGGCCGTCGCGGCGACGAGGTCGAAGGACAGCAGGGTGCCGAGGCTGATCAGCACGGCCCCGACCGGCAGCATCAGCAGGATCGTGCGCGCCCGGCGGGACGGGGTGCCCGGGATCTGCGAGAGCACCCCGAGCGCGACGGCCCCGAACAGCGCGTACGCCGCCATGTCCGGGTCGCCGAGCACGTACCGGCAGACGTAGAAGCCCAGGCAGGCGACGACGGTCACCCGCGCCGCCCGACGGACGGCGGCCAGCCCGGGGTCGTGGCGGCGCAGCCACGCTCCCGGTGAGGTCATGCCGGGCATCCTGCCCGCGGGTGGGCCCCGTGTCAGCCCTGCAGGTGGCCGAGCTGGCGCAGGACCGTCATGTTGTCCCAGGTGATCCACCACTCGGCGATCCTGCCCTCGGCCATCCGGAACACGGCCCCGAAGCTGAACCTCGCGTAGTTGCCGCTGGCCGGGAAGGGGCCGAAGTCGCCCTCCTGCGTGCCCTCGTAGGTCGCCCAGAGCCCGACCATGTCCCCGTCGACCGCAATGTGCTCGAAGGTCTGCTTGTTGTCCGGGAAGACGGCGGCGTCGAACCGCAGGAAGTCCTTGAACTGGTCGAGGTTCGTGACCTCCATCCCCGGTGTCGCCTCGCAGTGCCGGACGACGTCCGGGGCGACCAGGGCGTCCAGGTCGTCGAGCCGACGCTCGTTCATCGCGCTCTCGAAGCGCCGCAGCAGGTCCTTGGTCTCGCCCGGGGTCAGCACGTGCGGACACCTCCGTGATCGTGGTCGACCGGAGGCGTTCGAAGCGGATCTTTCGGACGTTACGAGAGGTGCGGTTGTGGCACCTTGTTGCGGCGGTCCCTGAGCCGCTTGGGCCAGTAGTGCTGGATCGCGGCGTTGAAGTGCGCGCCCAGCACGATCGCGAGCCCGATGAAGAACGCCGCGAGCAGGAAGGCGATCGGCGCGGCGAGGGCGCCGTAGGTGTAGCCGGTGGTGGTGAGCCAGCTGATGTACACCCGCAGTCCGGTGACCCCGGCCAGGAACACCACCGCCGCGAGCAGCGCGCCGGGCAGGCCGCGGTGCCACGGCGGCTTGGCCGGCAGCGCGAGCTCGTAGAGCGTGGTCAGCGCGAGGACCAGCACGAGCCCGAGGACCGGGTAGTACAGCCACCCGATGAGCGTGACGGCCGGGTCCTGCCAGGAGGCCGGCAGCAGCTTGGGCAGCCGGTCCGGGCCGAGGGCCAGCAGCGGCAGCGAGACGATCCCGCCGACGAGGGCCACGAGGTACATGAGCAGGGCCAGGATCCGCTGCCACACGGGATTGCGGACGCCGTACTGGTCGTGGGCCCGGGTGATCGCGTCGACGAACGACGACATGGCCGAGGACCCCGACCACAGCGAGATCACGAAGCCCAGCGACACCAGCTCGCTGCGGCCGGTCGTGAGCAGCGTGGTGACGGTCGGGGCGATGATCTCGTCGACGACGTTGCTGCTGAACACCGTGGACGCGGCACGGAGGATCTGCTGCTCGGCCAGGTCGATGGTGTCGGGGCCGAACCAGCCGCCGATGTAGCCGAGGCTGCCGAGCAGCCCCAGGAGCAGCGGCGGCAGGGACAACGTCTGCCAGAACGCGGCCGCCGCCGACTCGCTGAAGATGTTGTCGTCCCAGGCGCGGACCAGCGTGCGCTTCACGAGCACCCAGGCGCCCTGCCGGCCGTAGGGCCGGGGCATGCCCTCGGCGGTGAGCCGGACGGTCGGGGCGTCCGGCAGGTCGGCCGGGCGGGCCGGGTCGCCGGGTTGCGCCTGCGCGCGCTCCCGGGGCCGGCCCGCCACGTCCGCCACGCCCCCAGCATGCGCCGACCGGGCCCGTCTGTCTCGTCCGGGCCCCGGCGCGTCCCGGGGCCGGCCCGGCGGGACCGGGTCAGCCCAGCAGGTCGAGGATCTCCTGCGCGGCGAGGGTGGGCGTGAGCCCGCCCGTGCGGACCTCCTCGGTGAGCCCCGGCAGCCGCTTCTTCACGCCCGGGTCGCTCGTCAGCCGGTCCATCAGCTGGTCGCGGACCATCGCCCACATCCACTCGACCTGCTGGTCGGCCCGGCGCTTCGCGAGCTCGCCCGCCTTCTCCAGCGCCGCGCGGTGCTCGAGGACCGTGGCCCAGACCTTGTCGAGGCCCTTGCCGGTCTGGGCGCTGCAGGAGAGCACCTTCGGCCGCCAGTGCTCGCTCGACGGGGCCATCATGTGCAGGGCCCCGGCGAGGTCGCGGGCCGCGGCCCGCGCCTCCCGCTCGTGCGGGCCGTCGGCCTTGTTCACCGCGACGACGTCGGCCAGCTCCAGGATGCCCTTCTTGATCCCCTGCAGCTGGTCGCCCGTGCGGGCGATGGTGAGGAACAGGAAGGTGTCGACCATCCCGGCCACCGTGACCTCGGACTGGCCGACCCCGACCGTCTCGACCAGCACCACGTCGTAGCCCGCGGCCTCCATCAGCACCATCGTCTCGCGGGTGCGCCGCGCGACCCCGCCGAGCGTGCCCGCACTCGGCGAGGGCCGGATGAAGGCGTTGTCGTCCACGGCGAGGGCGGCCATCCGGGTCTTGTCGCCCAGGATCGACCCCTTCGTGCGGGTGGACGACGGGTCGACGGCCAGGACCGCGACCTTGTGCCCCTCCCCCGTCAGCCGGGTGCCGAGCGCCTCGATGAAGGTCGACTTCCCGACCCCGGGCACGCCCGAGATCCCGACCCGGGTCGCGCCGCCGGCGTGCGGCTGCAGCTCCAGGAGCAGCTGCTGGGCCGCCTGCCGGTGGTCGGCGCGGTTCGACTCGACGAGCGTGATCGCGCGGGCCAGGACCGTGCGGTTGCCGTCGAGCACGCCCTTGGCGAGTGCCGGGACGTCCGGCGGCCTGGGGGGCATCAGTCGCCGTGCTCCGACCCGGCCTCCGCGTGCTCCCCGTGCCCGAGGGCGGCGGACAGCGTGCCGAGCAGCTCGACGGCCGACTCCGCGATCACGGTCCCGGGCGGGAACACCGCCGCGGCGCCCATCGCGATGAGCTCCGGCACGTCGGCCGGCGGGATCACGCCGCCGACGACGACCATGATGTCCTCGCGGCCCAGCTTCGCCAGCTCCTCCTTCAGCTCGGGCACCAGCGTGAGGTGCCCGGCCGCGAGCGAGCTGGCCCCGACGACGTGCACGTCGGCCTCGACGGCCTGCCGCGCCACCTCGGCGGGGGTCTGGAACAGCGGGCCCACGTCGACGTCGAAGCCCAGGTCGGCGAACGCCGTGGCGATCACCTTCTGGCCGCGGTCGTGCCCGTCCTGGCCCATCTTCGCGACGAGGATGCGGGGCTGGCGGCCCTCCTCCTCGGCGAACGCGGCGACGAGCTCGCGGGCACGGGTGATCGCCGGGCTCGCGCCGGCCTCCTCGGAGTACACGCCGGAGATGATCCTGATCTGGCCGGAGTGCCGCCCGAACACCTTCTCCAGCGCGTCGGAGATCTCGCCGACCGTGGCCTTCGCGCGGGCGGCGTCGACGGCCAGGGCCAGCAGGTTCTGGTCGAAGCCGCGCTCGGCGCCCTCGGCGATCGCGGCCGCCGAGCCGGTCAGCTTCTCCAGCGCGGCCTCGACCTCGCGGGAGTCCCGCTCGGCGCGCAGCCGCTCCAGCTTCTCGATCTGCTCGCGGCGCACCTGCGCGTTGTCGACCTTGAGGACCTCGACGACCTCGTCCTCGGTGACCACGTACTTGTTCACGCCGATCACCGGCTGGCGGCCGGAGTCGATCCGTGCCTGGGTGCGGGCCGCGGCCTCCTCGACGCGCAGCTTCGGAATTCCGGCGTCGATCGCCCGGGCCATGCCGCCGGCCTTCTCGACCTCGGCGATGTGCCCCCACGCCCTGCGGGCCAGGTCGTAGGTGAGCTTCTCGACGTAGTACGAGCCGCCCCACGGGTCGATGACCTTGGTGGTGCCGGACTCCTGCTGCAGCAGCAGCTGGGTGTTGCGGGCGATCCGCGCGGAGAAGTCGGTGGGCAGCGCCAGCGCCTCGTCGAGCGAGTTCGTGTGCAGCGACTGGGTGTGGCCCTGGGTCGCCGCCATCGCCTCGATGCAGGTGCGGACGACGTTGTTGTAGACGTCCTGCGCCGCCAGCGACCAGCCCGAGGTCTGCGAGTGCGTGCGCAGCGACAGCGACTTCGGGTTCTTGGGCGAGAACTGGTTCACGAGCTTCGACCAGAGCAGGCGCGCGGCCCGCATCTTCGCGACCTCCATGAAGAAGTTCATGCCGATCGCCCAGAAGAAGCTCAGCCGCGGCGCGAACCTGTCCACGTCCAGGCCCGCGTCGATGCCCGCCCGGAGGTACTCCACGCCGTCGGCCAGGGTGTAGGCCAGCTCGAGGTCGTTCGTCGCCCCGGCTTCCTGGATGTGGTACCCGGAGATCGAGATCGAGTTGAACTTCGGCATCTTCTGCGAGGTGTAGGAGAAGATGTCCGAGATGATCCGCATGCTGGGCTGCGGCGGGTAGATGTAGGTGTTGCGGACCATGAACTCCTTGAGGATGTCGTTCTGGATGGTCCCCGCGAGCTGCTCCGGCTTCACCCCCTGCTCCTCCGCCGCGACGATGTAGAGGGCGAGCACCGGGAGCACCGCGCCGTTCATCGTCATCGACACGGACATCCTGTCCAGCGGGATCCCGTCGAACAGCTGCCGCATGTCGTAGATCGAGTCGATCGCGACGCCCGCCATGCCGACGTCGCCGCCCACCCGCGGGTGGTCGGAGTCGTAGCCGCGGTGCGTGGCCAGGTCGAAGGCGATCGACAGGCCCTTCTGGCCGGCCGCGAGGTTGCGGCGGTAGAAGGCGTTGGACTCGGTGGCCGTGGAGAAGCCCGCGTACTGGCGGATCGTCCACGGCTGGCTCGTGTACATGGTCGGGTACGGGCCGCGCAGGTACGGGGTGATCCCCGGGTAGGTGCGCAGGAAGTCCAGGCCCGCGGTGTCCGCCGCGCTGTAGAAGGGCTTGACCTCGATGCCCTCCGGGGCCTCCCAGGCCTCCGGTCCGCCCGCCCAGTCCGCGGTCGGCGCCGCGGCGGACGCCAGGTCCACCTTCGTGAAGTCGGGGATGCTCACTTCGCGACCTCCAGGGCGGAGTAGACGTCGTCGAGGACGGCGAGGGCGTCGCACCCGGCGAACAGGTACCCGTCGACGCCGTCGTAGGAACCCCCGGGAGACGAGGGCTTGCCCGCGAGCAGGATGCGCGCGGCGCCGGCCTCGCGCAGCGCGGCGGCGGTGGCCTCGGCGCGCTCGCCGTACAGCGCGTCCGTCGAGCAGAGGACGGCGACCGGGGAGCCGGACTTGCGGAAGGCCTCAGCGACCTCCTCCGGCGTCTCGGTCGGGCCGGCCTCGGGTCCGGCGATCCCACCGGCCTGCAGCAGGTTGCGGGCGAACCCGGCGCGGGCGGTGTAGGCCGCGAGCGGACCGAGGGTGGCCAGGAAGGCGGCCGGCCGCGCTCCGGTCTCCGCCAGGATCGCGTCCGACCGGTCGCGGTAGGCCTCGTACGCCTCCGCGGGTCGGTAGAGCGGCAGCTCGCCGCGGGCCACCGGCTCGGGCAGCGGGGTGCGCTCGACCGGCTTCTCGTCGAGGTCGGGGAACTCGCTGACCCCGGTGAGCGGGGTCCGGCGGGTGGCGACGCCCTTCTCCCGCTTCGCCCGGACCTCGGCGACCTTCCCGGCGAGCAGGCCGGAGTCGAGCGCGGCGACGGCCCCGCCCGCGGCCTCGAGCTCCTGGAAGAAGGCCCAGCCCGCGCGGGCGAGGTCGTCCGTGAGGTGCTCCACGTACCAGGAGCCGCCGCCCGGGTCGATCACCCGGGCCAGGTGGGACTCCTCGATGAGCAGCGACTGGGTGTTGCGCGCGATGCGCCGCGAGAAGGGTTCCGCCTCGCCGATCGCGATGTCGAAGGGGGGCACGGTGACGGCGTCGGCGCCGCCGACACCCGCCGCGAACCCGGCGACGGTGCCGCGCAGCATGTTCACCCACGGGTCCCGCCTGCTGAACAGCGTGGGCGAGACGACGGCGTGCTGGGCCTGCCCCGGGCCGCCCGCACCGGACGCCTCCAGGACCCGGCCCCAGAGCCGGCGGGCGGCCCGGAGCTTGGCGATGGTCGGGAACTGCTCGGCGGTGGCCGAGTACCGGAACTCGAGCACGCGGGCGGCGTCGGCCACCGGAAGGCCGGCCTCGGTCAGCGCGCGCAGGTAGGCCACGCCCGCGGCCAGCGAGAAGCCGAGCTCCTGGGCCTCGGACCCGCCGGCCTCCTGGACCGGGGTGGCGTCGACGACCACGGCCTTGACCTGCGGGTACTCCCCCGCCACCCGGGTCGCGAGCGGCACGACCGAGTCGACGGCGACCTGCCCGGCACCCTCGGACCCGGCCCGGGCGCGCAGCCCGATCGGGTCGAGGCCGAGGGTGCCGAGCAGGGCGTCCTTCGCGACGCCGCGCTGCTCGGCCAGGGCCAGGAAGGCCTCGGCGGCCTCCTCGGCCGACTCCCCCGCGTCGAGCACGACGGGGGCGAGGTCGAGCATGACGCCCTCGAGCGCGGCCCCCAGCTCGGCGACCGGCACCCCGCCGGCGCCGACGGCGAGCCAGACCGAGGAGACGCCGTTCTCGAGGTCGGCCAGCAGGGCGTCGTGCACCGCGGTGGCCGAGGGCGCGGCGTGGTGCTGGCGCACGTCCCACCCCGCGGGCACGTGCCCGCCGGTGCGGGAGCCGCGCACGAACGGCAGCGCGCCGGGCACGCCGGTCGCGGGCAGTTCCGCGACGTCGTCGGCGGTGTAGAGCGGCTGGACGTGGATGCCGTCGGCGGTGTCCCAGGCGAGCTTCTCCACGCCCGCGCCGCGCGGCGCGTCCTCGCCGATCCGCCCGGACCTGCGCACCACGGCGTCGACCGCGGCCGCCCACTGCTCGCGGCTCGCCTCCTCGAACTCCGCCGCGAGCACCAGGTGCTCCGGGGGCTCGGGGGCGTTCTCCGCGAGCTCCTGCTCGTCCACCTGGTCGGTCGGGGCGTCCTGCGGGGCCCTGCCTGATGTCATCCGCGCAACTCCTCACCCACCCCGGCGAGCGCACACGCCGTGGTGCGTCGTCGCTACGCGGGGTTGTGCGGAGTCTAGTGAGCGCACCGAGTCACGGTCAGCCGTGACCGTCGTGATCTGGGACTCTGATCGGTCCTGTTCAGGCCAGGGTGACCGCGCCGCCCGAGACGGTGACGGCCTTCTCGGGGAGCGGCTTCCTCGCAGGTCCCTCGGTGGGCGCGCCGTCGGTCACGGAGAAGGAGCTGCCGTGGCAGGGGCACACGATCGAGCCGTCCGCGACGGAGGTCACCGCGCAGCCCTGGTGGGTGCAGGTCGTCGAGAAGGCCTTGAACAGGCCCGCGGTGGGCTGGGTGACGACGACCTGCTGTGCGGCGAGGATCACGCCGCCGCCGACGGGGACCTCGGCGGTCCTCACCAGCGGGGCGGCCGCCTCACCGGGCCGGGGTGCGGCGGTCGCGTCGCCGGCCGGAGCCGCCTCCGGCTCGGGCGCGGCGGAGTAGGTGGCGCACCCGGCGAGGGCGGCGCAGCCCGCGGCGCAGGTGCCGGCGAGCATCGAGCGACGGGTCAGCTGGGGGCTCATGGGTCGGTCTCCCGAGGTCAGAACGTCAGGCCCCGGGTGGTGAAGAACCACACCGAGGACGTCAGGAAGAGGACGGTCAACGCGGTGAACACCAGGCCGCCGAGGAGGGGCAGGGCCCAGCGGGGCGCGTCGTGCCGCGGCAGGACGAGCATCTTCGCGGCGAACGCGCCGTAGAAGAAGCAGCCCAGCAGCGAGTGCAGGAGCACCCGGAGGGTCGCGTCGGAGTAGCCGAGCGCGTAGAGGCAGTGCACCGCGACCGGGATGGTCACCAGCACCGCGAGACGGCCGGACCAGCGGTGCACCGTCGCGGTCCGGGGGCCGGCGGGGCGGCGGCGCGCGAACCGGCCGTACATCCGCATCGAGGTCCAGAGCTGCACCAGGACCAGCACGAACGCCGCGGCGGTGAGCCAGCTCTTGGCCGCCAGGCCGCTGGAGAAGCCGGCCAGGTTCAGGGCGGTGCCGGTGCCCTCGTGGAGCCGGGCGTAGGCGCCGAGGCCGACGGAGACCGCCACCCCGACGACGGTCGGGACGAGGAGCGCGGCGACGCGGGTGCGGCGCTGGTGCGGCGCCTCGACGGCCTCCCGCGCGAGGTCGGGGTCCCCGCCGTGGGCGTGCGGGCCCTGCCCCGGCCCGGCCGCACCGGGGCCGAAGGNCCGTCGACACCGTCGACACCGTCGACACCGTCGACGGCGTCGAAGCCGCCGAATCCACCGAAGCCGCCGAAGCCGCCGGGGGCGCCGGACCGGTCGAGCTCGTCGTCGTAGTCGGGGCGGTCCCAGGAGCGCTGACCCCAGGAGGGGTCCGCCCAGGCCTCCGCGCCGTCGTCCCGGCCGGTCCGGTCGGGCACCGCGGCGAAGATCGAGGTGGTGGCGTCCTGCATGCCGATGTCCTGCATGCCGATGTCCTGCATGCCGATGTCCTGCAGGCCGGCGGGGCCCGCGGGGACGGGCCGGAGGCCGGGATGGGTCGGCGGGTCGAACCGGCCGGGGTCGTCGCCCGGTCGGGAGCCGGCGTCGGCGAGGTCGGGGTGGAGCCCGGTGCCGTGCTCGGCGGGGACGTCGCCGAGATCGGTGGTACCGGTGCGCGGGGAGCGGCTCACGGGGTCCTCCGGAGGGATCGGGATCAGGCGGTGCCGAGCTTCTTCAGGACGGCCCGGTCGGTGGCGGCCCCGGCGGGCGCGTCCTCGGGCTGGGCGGAGAAGGGCCAGCTCTTGTCGCCGACGGCGACGGTGCCGAACACGGCCTGGTCCGTGGCGTCGGGGGTCAGGTCGCCGTCGACGCCGCTGAGCTGCAGCTTCCCGCCGTCGACCGTGCCCTCGAACCAGGACTCGACCCGCTTGCCGTCGCAGACGTAGGCGACGACCTTGTCCCCCTCGACGCCCATCGCGACCGTCACCTCGTTGCCGGCGGAGCGGCCGGCGAAGGCGGCGTCGGAGACCGCCGGGGCCGCCTGCTGCTCCTGCCGCTCCTGCCGGGGGGCGCCCTGGGGAGCGGCCGCCTGCGGGGCCGCCTGCGGTGCCGCCTGCGGGGCCTCGGCGGTCGGAGCCTCGACCGGTGCGCCGTAGCCGTCGGAGCCCGCGGAGCCCGCGGAGCCCGTCGAGCCCGCCGAGCCCGCCGAGCCGGACTGCGCGGTCGTCGTCACGGCCGGCTCGTCGGCCGGTCCGCCGGCCAGGACCGTGTTCACGCCGAACACCGCCAGGCCGACCGCCAGCACGGCGAGCAGCGTCAGCATGGGGCCGCGTGTCCTCATCGGGTCACCTCGTTCGTGGGGGAGCGTTCACGAGGGGACACGGACGCGGGCGGGACGCGGTTCACCGGTTCGGGAAAGAAATCTGCCGTGAACCGTTGCGCCGGCGCGTCCGTGTCGCCGACGTGGACTTCGCTACCCTCACCGCGCTCCGCAGGGGCACGGGACCGCCGGTGGGTCCGGCTCGTCCCGCCCGCGGTGTCGTCCGTCGTCTCTCCGGGAGCGTGCATGGTCGGGTCGGGTCACCGGGCGCGGGGACGCGCCCGGGAACGCAGGGGTCCGCGGGACCCGGACGAGGCGCTGATCCGCGCCGTCTACGCCGAGCACGGGCGGGCGCTGCTGGCGTTCACCACCCGCCTGCTCGGCGACCGGGCGGCGGCCGAGGACGTGGTCCAGGAGGTCCTGGTCCGCGCGTGGCAGCACTCCGACGTGCTGACCAACGGCCGCGGGTCCGTCCGCAGCTGGCTGCTGACGGTGGCCCGCAACCTGGTGACCGACCGGGTGCGGGCCCAGCGCGCCCGGCCGTCGGAGGTCGAGGAGGACGCCGCTCCCCCGGTCCCGACCGGCGACCACGCGGACCGGGTCGTCGACGCCCTGACCGTCCTGCCCGCGTTGGAACGGCTCTCGCCCGACCATCGGGACGTCCTGGCGGAGGTCTACTTCCGCGGCCGGACGCTGCCCGAGGCCGCCCAGGTGCTCGGGGTGCCCCCGGGCACGGTGAAGTCCCGCTCGTACTACGCGCTGCGCGCCCTGCGCACCGCGCTCGGCCCGACCGTGGAGGGAGTGCCGGGATGACGACCTGCGGCATCGACGGCGGCGAGCTGTCCGCGCACGTCCTGGGGCTGCTGACCCCCGAGGAGCGGGCGGCCGTCGAGGCTCATCTGGAGGGGTGCGCGCAGTGCCGCGCCGAGTGGGAGGACCTGCGCGCGATGACGCGGACGCTCGACGAGCTGCCCGACGAGGCCCTGCTGGAGGGCCCGCCCGACAGCGACCTGGTGCTGCACCGGGCGCTGCGGGAGATCCGCGACGAGCGGACCGCCGAGCGGCGCCGGCACCTGCTGACCCGGGTGGTCGCGGCGGTGGTGGTGGCCGCCGCGCTGCTCGGCGGCGGGATCGTCGCCGGCCGCGCCCTGGCCCCGACGGCGCCGGCCACGACCGTGGCGGCCGGCGCCCGGACCATGGAGGTCACGCAGGGCGCCGTCACCGCCGCCGTCACCGTGACCCCGGCCAACGGCTGGGTGCGGCTCGCCGCGAACGTCAAGGGCGTCCCGGCGGGCGAGCACTGCCGCCTGGTCGTGCTCGCGAAGGACGGCTCCCGCGAGGTCGCCGGCGGCTGGGTGGTCCCGCCGCAGGGCGAGGCGGGCGGCGTCCACCTCGACGGCAGCGCCGGCATCCCCGCCGACCAGGTCGCGGGGGTGGTCGTGGAGAACACCGCCGGGCAGAGGTACGCGCAGATGACCGTGTGAGACGACCGTGTGAGCGCGAGGTCGGGTCCGGCGCCGAGGGCGACCGGCGGTCCGGCCCGGAACGCCGTTACCCACCCGTCCGTCCGGAAGCGCCCCGCCACCCGGCGGAGGAATCCGCCGGGTGGCGGTAGGCAGTGCGGGTGCGCATGGGCAGAGTCCGAGTGCCGGGCCGCGGGGGGCGGTTCGGGGCGGTGGGACCCTCCTGCGAGGTTTTCCGGTGAGTTGCGCTCTCGGCCGTCCTGCTCTCGGCGTCGCTTCCGCTCGCGCCGCGGACCCCCCGCGGGCTCGGCCGGCTCCCGGGGCGGCCGGGCGGCGGCCGTGATCCGCAACTGGCCCTTCGTGGGCCGCACCTCCCAGCTGGCCCGCGTGCGGCGCATCCGGTCCGGGCCCGGCGGCCGGGCCGGCGTGGTGCTGGTCGGGCCCGCCGGGTCCGGTCTGACGCGGCTGGCCCGGACGGTCCTCGACGCGGCCGCGGCGGAGGGATGGACGGCGCGCTGGGTGATGGCGACGCGGTCGGCGTCGGAGATCCCCCTCGGCGCCCTCGCCCAGCTCCTCGTCACGGCGGACCCCGTCGCGGGGCCGCAGCTGCTGCCGCAGGTGGCGGCCCATCTCGTGGAGGGCGCGGGCGGACGCAACCTGATCGTCGGCGTGAACGACGCCCATCTCCTCGACACCGTCTCGGCGAGCGTGCTCCACCACCTGGCCGTGACACGCTCGGCCTTCCTCGTGCTCACGGCACGGACCGACGTGTCCGTGCCGGACCCGGTGTTCGCCTTGTGGAAGGAGAACCTGCTCGAGCGCGTCGACGTCCACGAGTTCGACGAGGACGAGACCGCCGAGCTGCTCGGCCGCGTCGTCGAGGCGCAGGTCGACCGGGCGACCGTGCACCAGCTGCACACCCTCACCGGCGGCAACGCGACCTACTTGCGCGAGGTCGTCGAGGACGCGGTGCGGTCGCGGGCCCTCGCCCCGGTCGACGGGATCTGGCGGTGGGGGGCCGGGCCGCCGCGCCCGACGCGGCGGCTGAGCGACCTGGTCCGGGCCCGGATCGGCGCCCTCCACCCCTACGAGCAGGAGGTCCTCGAGCTCCTGGCCTTCGGCGGCGACCTCGACGCGGACGGCCTGTTGCAGCGGTACGGCGCCGACCTGCTGGACCGGCTCGAGCAGCGCGGCCTGCTGGTGTCGCGGGCGGTGGACGACCGGGTGCGGGTGGCGCTCGCGCGTCCCCTCTACGTCGAGGTGCTGCGCTCGACGGCGTCGCCGCTGCGCGAGCGCGCCATCTACCGGCGGCTCGCGGAGTCCTTCGACGGGGCCGACGCCGAACCGGTGGACCGGATCCGGACCACCTCCTGGCGGCTCGCCGGCGGGCTGCCGGTCCCGGCGGAGACGCTCGTGGCGGTCGCCGGGCAGGCGGCGACCGCGGCGGAGCCGGACCCCCCGGCGGCGGTCAGGGTGGCGCGCGCGGCGGTGGGCAACGGCGGCGGGTTCGACGCGTCGATGGCGCTGGCCCGGGCGCTGATGGCGCTCGGCAGCCCGGCCGAGGCCGAGGAGGTGCTCGGCGGTCTGACGGCCGCCGCGGACACCGACGCCCGACGGGTCGAGCTGGCGGTGACCCGGCTGGGCAACCTGCACTGGGGCGTCGGGGCCCCGGACCGGGCGGCGGAGCTGACCGCCGAGCTCGACCGGACGTCCTGGATCGACGCGCGGCGCCCGGAGCTGAGGGTGCTGCGGGCGGCGCCCCTCGCGTACGCGGGCCGCTACGGGGAGGCGCTCGCCGCGGTCGGGGCGCTCACCGACGACGGCGACCGGCTCGGCCCCCTGGCCGGCCCGGCACGGGCC